>BEHO01000111.1 GCA_002898915.1 bacterium HR12 | reverse complement strand
GGCGCGCTCCGGGCCGAGGGCCGCGTCCTCATCAAGCTGAACGTGGCCGAGGAGGACCTGGCCGCCGTGCTCGAGGCGCTGCCGGCGATGAAGTCGCCCACCGTCTCCCGCCTCCAGGAGGGCGGCTACGCCGTGGAGACCGTGGCTGAGAAGCGCAAGGTGAACACCCTGATCCCCCTGCTCAAGGCGCGCGGGGCGACGGACATCCTGGAGCTCCCGATCTCGAAGATCGTCCCGTAGCGGGCCCTGACCTCGGGTCCGAGCCGTCCCGTTGACAGCGCCCCGCCCCGTCCGGCTATAGTCCCTGCGTGTTTGACCCGTCGTTCAACCGAACGGGCGTAGCCGGAGGCGTGGCGCGCCGGGCCCGCTGATCCGGGCCCGAGCGCGCCTCTCAACGACCCCCGCCACCGGGGGTCGTTCCATCCCTTCCATCCGTTCCCACCACGGAGGATCCTTCGATGAGCGCATCCCTCTACGACCGCGAGGCCACCGAGCTCGCCGAGCGTTGGCGCACCGACCCCCGCTGGAGGGGGATCGAGCGCCCGTACGGCGCGGAGGACGTGATCCGGCTCCGCGGCTCGGTCCGAATCGAACACACCCTGGCGCGGCGGGGCGCCGAGCGCCTGTTCCGGCTGCTCACCCGCGAGGGCTACGTCCGGGCCCTCGGCGCGATGACCGGGGGCCAGGCCGTCCAGATGGTCCGCGCGGGGCTGGAGGCGATCTACGTCTCCGGCTGGCAGGTGGCCGCCGACGCGAACCTCGCCGGCCAGACCTACCCCGACCAGTCGCTCTACCCCGCGAACAGCGCGCCCGCCCTCGTGCGCCGCATCAACCAGGCGCTGCTCCGGGCCGACCAGATCGCCTGGGCCGAGGGGGACGCCAGCACCGACTGGCTCGTCCCCATCGTGGCCGACGCCGAGGCCGGGTTCGGCGGACCGCTCAACGCCTTCGAGCTCATGAAGGCGATGATCGAGGCTGGCGCCGCCGGGGTCCACTTCGAGGACCAGCTCGCGAGCGAGAAGAAGTGCGGGCACCTCGGCGGCAAGGTCCTCGTGCCCACCTCGCAGTTCATCCGGACCCTCGTGGCCGCGCGCCTCGCGGCCGACGTGCTCGACGTGCCGACCGTCCTCATCGCTCGGACCGACGCCGACGCCGCGACCCTCCTCACCTCCGACGTGGATCCCCGCGACCGTCCCTTCCTCACCGGTGAGCGGACGCCGGAGGGCTTCTTCCGGGTCCGGTCCGGCATCGAGGCCGCCGTCGCCCGGGCCCGGGCCTACGCTCCCTACGCGGACGTGCTCTGGTGCGAGACCTCCCGCCCCGACCTGGAGGAGGCCAGGGCCTTCGCCGAAGGCGTCCACGAGCTCTTCCCGGGCAAGCCCCTCGCGTACAACTGCTCGCCCTCCTTCAACTGGCGGCGCCACCTCGCCCCGGAGGAGATCGCGCGCTTCCAGGACGAGCTCGGTCGCATGGGCTACCGGTTCCAGTTCGTGACCCTGGCGGGGTTCCACGCGCTGAACGCCGGGATGTTCGAGCTCGCCCGGGGCTACGCGGCCGAGGGCATGCCCGCCTACGTGCGGCTCCAGGAGCGCGAGCTCGCCCTGGAGGCCGAGGGCTACACCGCGACGCGCCACCAGCGCGAGGTCGGCACCGGGTACTTCGACCTCGTCGCCCTGACCGTGGGCGGCGGCGAGACCTCGACCCTGGCCCTCGAGGGCTCGACCGAGGCCGAGCAGTTCGCCGAGGAGCCGGCCGTCCTCGACGGGCTCCCCGGCTGAGCTCAGGCCGGGAGCTCGGTCACCGGCTCGATCTCGGCCTCGGCGACGGCGGCCGCCCGCGCCAGCGCGCGCTCCCGCCGGGAGGTGGTGACGATTACCAGCCCGGTGCTCCCCACGACCACGAGCCCGCCGGCGACGACCGCGGGGGTGAGGGGCTCCCCGAGCACCGACCAGGCCATCGCCGCCGAGATCACGGGCGAGCACTGGGTGATGAGGGCCGAGAGCCAGGACTCGACGTGCCGGTGGGACCAGGCCACGAGCAGGTGGCCGGTCATCCCCGGGAGGAGCGCCACCGCGACCAGGACGACCCAGTCCCGAGGGGTCGGCGCCGCCGGCGGCACGCCGCCCACGAGCAGGGCCACCGGCGTGACCGTGAGCGCCGCGGCGATCATCACGCTCGTCATGTACTCCAGGGCCGAGGCGCTCGCGCGGGCGCGCTTGGAGAACAGCCAGTACGAGGTCCACGAGACCGTGCCGAGGAGCGCGAGGAGGTCCCCCACGGGGCTCCAGGCCGGCTGGCCCGAGCTGCCGAGCGCGACGACGGCGACGCCCAGGAAGGACAGCGCGATGAGGGCGGCCTCGCGCCGCCCCACCCGCTCGCCGAACATCCGGCCGGCGGCGAGGGTGATGAGGATGGGGGAGAGCGCCCCGATGATCGCCGCGTTCGCCACCGTGGTCAGCTTCACCGCGGTGAACCCGAGGGAGATGTCGAGCGCGAACAGCGCCCCGCCCGGCGCGCAGGCACGGAACGTGCTCCAGGGCAGGCGCCGGCGCGTCACGGCTAGCGCGATCAGGTGCACGAGGACCCCGAGCCACAGCCGGTACATCGCGAAGGACAACCCCGTGAGGGTGGTGGACTTCACGAAGACGCCGACGCTCCCCCACACGACGGTGGCGAACGACACGGCCGCGATCGCGGCCGTGCGGCGATGGGAACGGTCGGGCACGGGGGTAGCCTACGGAACGGCGAGCGCGACCGACGAGGAGGGACGGCCATGCGCCTGGCGGGCAAGAGGGTGGCGGTCCTCGTGGACGAGGGCTTCGAGGACCTCGAGTTCTGGGTCACGGTCATGCGCCTCCGGGAGGAGGGCGCCGAGGTCCGGATCGTCGGGACGACGGCCGGCAGGACGGTGCGGGGCAAGCACTGCCTGGAGGCGACGACCGAGGTGGCGGCCGGCGACGTCTCGGCGGACGAGCTCGACGCGGTGGTCGTCCCGGGCGGGTGGGCCCCCGACAAGCTCCGACGCTTCCCGGAGATCACCGGGCTGGTCCGCGCCGTCGCCGAGCGCGGCGGCATCGTGGGGATGATCTGCCACGCCGGGCTCGTCGGGATCTCGGCCGGGATCGTCGCCGGGCACCGGGCCACCGGCAGCCTCGGCATCAAGGACGACCTGGTGAACGCCGGCGCCACTTGGGTCGACGAGCCCGCCTTCCGCGACGGCAACCTCGTCTTCGGCCGGGTGGTGGAGGACATCCCCGACTTCTGCCGCGAGCTGGTGGCGGCGATCGCCGAGCCGTGAGCCCGACGGAGAAGCTCCGGGGCGTCATCGCCGCCGCGGTGACCCCGCTCGCGGAGGACGGGGCCCGCGTCGACCTGGAGGCCGTCGGGCCCCTCGCGGCCTTCCTCGCCGCGGGCGGGGTCGACGGCGTCCTCACCTGCGGCACCACCGGCGAGGGCGTCCTGCTCTCGGTGGCGGAGCGCCGGGCCGTCACCGAGGCCTTCCTCGGCGCTCGACCCGAGGGCTTCCAGGTCGCCGTCCACGCGGGCGCGCAGACCACCGCCGACACGGTGGCCCTCGCCCGACACGCGGCCGAGGCCGGGGCCGACGCCGTCGCCGTCATCGCCCCGCCGTACTTCCCCCTGGACGCGGCGGAGCTCCTCGCCCACTTCGCCGCGGCCGCCGAGGCCTGCGCTCCGCTGCCGTTCTACGTGTACGAGTTCGCGGCCCGTTCCGGCTACGCGATCCCCGTCGAGGTCGTGGAGCGCCTGCGCGAGCGCGCCCCGAACCTGGCCGGCATGAAGGTCTCCGACACGCCCTTCGCGGCCGTCCGCCCCTACCTCCTCGACGGGCTCGACGTGTTCATCGGGTCGGAGCCCCTCGTGCTCGAGGGGATGGAGCACGGCGCCGTCGGGGCGGTGTCCGGCCTCGCCACGGCCTGGCCGGAGGTCGTCGCCGCCCTCGTCCGGGACTGGGACCCCATGGCCCACGCCCGGGTCGTGGACCTGCGCGAGCGCCTCGCCGCCTCCCCCTTCCACGCCGCGCTGAAAGCGGTCCTCGCCGCGCGCGGGGTGCCGATCCGCCCCGACGTCCGCCCCCCGCTCCGCGGCCTCACCCCCGCCGAGCGCGAGCTCGCCCTCGCCCTCTGAGCGGCGCGGCTACCGGGCCTCGAGGAGCGCGGGGAGCTCGGTGAGCGCGCGGATCGTGGGGCCCTGCCAGTCGTCGGGCTCGGGACGGAGCACCTCCTCCGCCTCCGCGGGGTCCACGATCCGCACCGGGTGCATCCCGACGGCCTCGGCGCCGGTGAGCTCGCGGTAGCCGCCGTCCCCGACGTACAGGCAGGCGCTCGGCTCGACGCCCAGGCCCTCGCAGGCCGCGAGGTAGATCCGGGGGTCCGGCTTGCGCAGCCCGACCTCGCAGGAGAACACCAGCACCTCGACGAGTCCGGCGAGGGGCGAGGCGTGCCAGAAGCCCGGCGCGTCGGGGGCGCACATGCTCACCAGGGCCGTCCGGTACCCGCGCTCGCGCAACCAGGTGAGGACCTCGATCGCGCCCGGCCGGGGGTGGAACCGCTCCTCGTACAGCCGCCGCCTCGCCTCGACCGCTCGCGCCACGGCGTCGCCGTCGGGCCGGATCGCCGCGCGCGCGCAGATCGCACGGACGTTCTCCTCCACCGACCGGAACCCGCCGGTCTGCCGCTCGATGAGCGTCTCCCGCCAACCGCGGCGGAAGGCCTCCGGCTCCATCCCGAGGGCGGCGGCCATCTCGGCGAACAGCCGCTCCCACGCCGAGCGGGGGAACTCCGGCACGAGCGTGCCGAACAGGTCGAAGACGACGGCGCGGATCTCGCTCAGGCGGGCGTCCCGGCGGCCTTCCGCCGCTCCTCCTCCACGAGCATGCGCCGGAGCACCTTGCCGATCATCGTCTCCGGCAGAGCGTCGCGGAACTCGATGTGCTTCGGCACCCGGTACCCCGTGAGCCCGTTCGCCGGGTCCCGGCACCAGGCCAGGATCTCCTCCGGGGTGGCCGTGACCCCCTCCTTGAGCACGATGAACGCCTTCACGGCCTCGCCGGTCTTCTCGTCCGGGACCCCGATCACCGCGCACTTCGCGACCTTCGGATGGCGGTACAGGACCTCCTCGACCTCGTTGGGGTACACGTTGAAGCCGGAGACGATGATCATCTCCTTCAGCCG
>BEHO01000110.1 GCA_002898915.1 bacterium HR12 | reverse complement strand
CTTCAGGCCCGACAAGCTGAATTCGTAGTCGCCGGAGTCGGCCATGGCCCGGGGGAAGGCGATCGCGGTCGGGTCGCCCTCGCGGGCCGGGCGGTCGAGGGCGGGGCCGCCGGGGAAGCCGAGCCCGAGGAACCGCGCGATCTTGTCGAAGGCCTCCCCCGCCGCGTCGTCCACGGTCTGCCCGAGGAGCTCGTAGCGGTGCTCCTCCGGCATGTACACGAGCATCGTGTGGCCGCCCGAGACGACGAGGCACACGTACGGCGGCTCGGGTGGGCCGTGCTCGAGGAAGTTCGCGTAGATGTGGCCCTCGAGGTGATTCACGCCGATGAGCGGGGCGCCGGTCGCGTACGCAATCGCCTTGGCCGCCGAGATCCCGACGAGGAGCGCGCCGACGAGCCCGGGACCGACGGTGACGGCCACCCCCTCGAGGTCGGCGAAGCGGCAGCCGGCCTCCTCCAGGGCCCGCTCGAGGAGCGGGTTCAGGGCCTCGACGTGGGCCCGGCTCGCGAGCTCCGGGACCACGCCGCCGAAGCGCGCGTGGAGGTCGGCCTGGCTCGCGATCAGGTTCGAGCGGACCCCGCGGTCCTCGACCACGGCGACCGCGGTCTCGTCGCAGGAGGTCTCGATCCCGAGGACGATCACGGCTGGATGCCCTCGGGGAGGCCGCTCACGATCTCCCGCAGCTTCGCGAGGTACGCGCTCCGGCGCACGTCGTCGGCCCACATGATGAGCGCGTCCTCGCCGACCTCCTGGTAGTAGTTGCGCCGCACCCCCACCGGCCGGAAGCCGAACCGCGCGTACAGGCGCTGGGCCCGCCAGTTCGTGACCCGCACCTCGAGGGACACCGCCTCGGCCCCCATGTCCACGGCGGCGAGGATCAGGTCGTGGAGCAGCCGCGTGGCGATGCCGCGGTGCTGATGCTCCGGCGCGACGGCGATGTTGGTCACGTGGGCCTCGTCGCCGTAGCAGATGACCCCCCCGTAGCCCACGACCTCACGCCCGAGCCGCGCCACCAGGTAGCAGCGGTTCGAGCTCTCCGCCATCTCGGCGAGGAACAGGCTGGGGCTCCAGGGCCGGGGGTAGACGCGGCGCTCGATCGCCATGACGCCGCGCAGGTGGCGCCGGCGCATGCGCGTGACCTCAAGCCGTGGCGCCGCGACGCCGCTCGTCCCAAGCGATCTCCGCATCCGACTTCCTCAGGTACAGGGGGACCAGCTCGAAGAGCCGGTCGTGCTCCTCGCGCACCAGCCGGGGCGCGGCGAGCTCGACCAGGCAGGAGGCCTGGGGGTGTGCCCACGCCGCCGAGGCCAGCTCGACCCGGGCCGCCGCCTCCTCCAGCTGCTGCCGGTAGAGGATGGCACCGTCCCCGACGAGCAACACGTCCTCGCCGCGGGCCTCGAGGTCGGCCACGAGGTGGTCGGGCGGGGCCACCTGGTACGGCCCCTCCCGCACGATCCCGCCCGGCACGGCTCGGTAGAAGGCGTAGAAGACCTCGCCCCGGCGCGCGTCGATCACCGCGGCGATCGGGCGGCCCGAATGGCGGACCCCGAACGCGAGCACGTCGAGGGAGGGGATCCCGACGATCGGCACCCGCAGGACCTGCGCGAGCGTCTTCGCCGCCACCACCCCGACGCGGAGGCCCGTGAACAGGCCGGGCCCGAGCCCCACCGCGACCCCGCCGACCGCGGCGAGCTCCAGCCCCGTGTGCCGGAGCACGTGGTCGATGGCCTGGATCACGACGTCCCGCCGGCTCGGCCCGGTGAGGGCGGTGTGGCCCACGATCCGCTGCTCGGTCCCCACGGCGACCGACGTCTGCGGGGTCGACGTCTCGATGCCGAGGACGATCACGCGGCGAGCCCCCAGCGCTGCACGGCCCGCTCGAGCCGCTCCCACCGCGCCGCCCACGAGGGCCCCATCCCGGTGAGCGCGATCCGCCGCCGCTCGTCGGGACCGGGGACGGTGAGCTCGACGAGGAGGTGTTCGGGCGGAAGGAGCTGCTCGACGGCGTCCCCCCACTCCACGACGAGGACGCCGTCGCCGTCGAGCATCTCCTCGAAGGCGAGGTCGATCGCGTCCTGCACCCGCTCGAGCCGGTACACGTCCACGTGGTAGAGCCGGAGCCGCCCCCGGTACTCGCGCACGAGCGTGAACGTGGGCGAGACGACGGCGCCCGCGTAGCCGAGGCCCCGCGCGATCCCCTGCACCAGCGTCGTCTTGCCCGCCCCGAGCTCCCCCGTCAGGGCGAGGGCGTCCCCCGGCCGCAGCAGGTCCGCCAGGGCGGACCCGATCGCCCGGGTGTCCTCGGCCGTCGGCGCCTCGAGCAGGACCTCCATCAGAAGAGTCCGAGCTGCTCCTGGGGCGCGGGCGGCGGCGCCTCGGCCAGGGCTCGGCGGATCTCCTGGAAGTCCGCGCGCAGGGCGGTCATCTGTCTCGAGGCCTCACCCCCGCCGTGGAGGATCGCGGCGGGATGGAAGGTCGGGATCACCGTCCTCCCGTTCCAGGTGAAGCGCTGTCCCCGGACCCGGCTGATCGAGACCTGCCGCCCGAGGATGTAGCGGGTCGCCCAGTTCCCGAGCGTGACGATCACCCGCGGGTCGATCAGCCGGATCCGCTCGTCGAGCCAGGGCCGGCACGCCTCCAGCTCGTCGTCGAGCGGGTCCCGGTTGTTCGGGGGGCGACACATGATCACGTTGTTGATGTAGACCTGCTCCCGCGGGATCCCGATCTCCGCGAGGAGGCGGTTGAGGAGCTGACCGGCGGCGCCGACGAAGGGCTCGCCCTGCCGGTCCTCGTGGTAGCCGGGCGCCTCGCCGAGGAACATCAGCTCGGCGTCGGGGTTCCCCGTGCCGTACACGACCTGGGTCCGACCCGCCGCGAGCCGGCAGCGGGTGCAGGTGGCGGCCTCCCGGGCCGCCTCCTCGAGCGTCCTGCCTCCCCAGCTCATCCGCTCCCCCCGAGACCCGGGATCCCCGGGATGCCCGTGGCCAGGCGCACCCCGCGACGCACCGCCTCGGCGACGGCGCGCTCGGCGAGTTCCTCCACCAGCCGCTGCTCCGCCTCCACCCCGCCGGTGGCGAGGGTGAAGACGGTATCGCCGTCGAAGATGGTATGGCAGGGCCGGATCGCGCGCTCCAGGCCGTCGTGGGCGGCCAGCGCGAGCAGGTGTGCGCGCTCCTTCGTGAGGCGCGCGTTCGTCGCCACCACCCCGAGCATGGTGTTGGTGGGCCCGAAGGGCGGCGCCGGCGGCTCCGGCTCGCCGGACCCGCCCCGCGCGGCGGCGATGGGCGCGCCGTCGTCCTCCACGATCTCGCCGAGGGCGTTCACCGCGACGAGCGCCCCCACCACGAGCTCCCCCTCGCGGAGGGCGGCGGTCCCGACCCCACCCTTCATCGCGCCGTCGAGCCCCCGGAGCTTCGCCACCGTCGCCCCGGTGCCCGCGCCCACGCTCCCCTCGGCGACCTCGGTGCCGGCGGCGAGGCAGGCCCGGTACCCGCTCTCGGCGTCGGGGCGGGCGTGGGGGTCCCCCACCGCGAGGTCGAACAGGACGGCCGCCGGCACGATCGGGACCCGGGCGACCTGCGCGTCGAACCCCACCCCGCGCTCCTCGAGGTACCGCATGACGCCGTCGGCGGCGGCCAGGCCGAAGGCGCTGCCCCCCGTGAGCAGGACCGCGTGCACCTCCTGCACGAGCATCCCGGGGCGGAGCAGGTCCGTCTCGCGCGTGCCGGGGGCGCCGCCGCGGACCTCGCCCGAGCCGACGGTGCCCGGCGGGGCGAGCACCACGGTGCACCCCGTGAGGCCGACGGGGTCGGTGTCGTGGCCCACGAGGATGCCGGGGACCTCGCAGATGCCGTTCGTCATCGCCTCCCCCTCCCCTCGCGACGCCCCCGCGCGCCGGCCGGCCGACCTCGCCGGGCGCGCTCGCCCAGGGTCTCCGCCGCGAACGCCTCGAGCCGACGGTTGAACGCCTCGTGCGCCTCCATCATGGCGAGGTGCCCGGCCCCGGGGATCACCGCGAGGCGCCCCTCGGGCAGCGCCGCGACGAGCTCCACGGCCTGCGCGGGGGGCGTCACCCGGTCCCGCTCGCCCACCACCACGAGGGCGGGCACCCGCACGTGCCCGGCGGCGTGCCGGAGGTCGAGGTCCACCAGGGCGAGCAGGCCGTCGGTCCAGACCTCCGACCGCGCCGCCGCGGCGAGCCGCGTGACGTGGTCCACGAGGTGCGGCGACGCGTCGGGGCCGAACTGGGTGATGCGGGTGGCGAGCCCCCCGATGTCGCCCGGGCGAGCGACGAGGTGCCGCCGCACGCGGTCCAGGCGGGCGAGGGTCTCGCGCAGCGTCCCGAGGCCCGGGCGGAGGAGCCCCGCGACCGACCCGATCGCGCCCCGGAACAGGTCCCGGCCGGTGGCCCCCGCGAGCAGGAGCCCCACGACGCGCGCGCCGAGGAGGTCCGGTCGCGCCTCGGCCATGGCGAGCGCGGCCATCGCCCCCATCGAGTGGCCGACGACGAGCGCGGGCCCCCCGGCGGGCGTGGCCGCCTCGAGGACGGCGGCGAGGTCGTGGGCCATCGCGGCGAGCGAGAGGTCGCCGCCGGCGGCCGGCTCGCTCCGACCGTGGGAGCGGAAGTCGAACAGCACGCACCGGTAGCGGTCCGCGAGGGCCGTCCACTGGTAGTGCCAGGTCGTCAGGTCCAGGCTGAACCCGTGGGCGAACACGAGCGTGGGTCCCCCCGGCGGACCGGCCGCCCGCACGGCGAGCGCCGTCCCGTCGAAGGACCGGACCGGGCCGAGATCCTCGGGCGGGAGCAGCGCGAGCGGCTCGTCGGCCTCGGGGTCCGGCCGTCGGTGCCGACGGACGATGGTCCGGGCCGCGACCCCGCCGGCCAGGGCGGTGGCGGCGAGCCCCGCGGTGAGCACCGCCGCGCGCCGGGGCCGGCTCATCCCACGTACTCCCGGGGCACCCGCTCCGAGATGGCGGTCACGATCTCGTACCCGATCGTGCCGGCGCGCTCGGCGAGCTCCTCGGCCGTGATGCGCTCCTCGCCCTGGGCCCCGAGGAGCACCACCTCGTCGCCCGGCGCGACCGCGTGGTCGCCGCAGTCCACGAGCAGCTGGTCCATGGTCACGGAGCCGGCGACGCGGTGCCGCCGCCCGCCGATCAGGACCTCGGCGCGGTTCGAGAGGGCCCGCGGGTACCCGTCGGCG
>BEHO01000109.1 GCA_002898915.1 bacterium HR12 | reverse complement strand
ATCGACCGGCAGGTCCTGTCGGTCGTCCACGAGGATCCTGGGGGTATGGTCGCCCTCAGCCATCGGCCTGCGCCCGCCGCTCCGCGTGCCGGCGGTACGCCTCCACGATGTCCTGCACGATCTTGTGTCGCACCACGTCCCGCGCCCCGAGGTGCACGAACTCGATCCCCTCGATGCCGGAGAGGATCTCCTCCATCATCGTGAGGCCCGAGGTCTGGCCGGGCGGCAGGTCGATCTGCGTCACGTCCCCGTTCACGACGACCTTCGATCCGAACCCCAGGCGCGTGAGGAACATCTTCATCTGCTCGGGCGTCGTGTTCTGCGCCTCGTCGAGGATGATGAAGGCATCGTTCAGCGTGCGGCCCCGCATGTAGGCGAGGGGGGCGACCTCGATGGTGCCGCGCTCCATGAGCCGCGGCAGCGTGTCGGCGCCGGTCATCTCGAACAGCGCGTCGTACAGCGGCTTCATGTAGGGATCGATCTTCTCGTACAGCGTGCCGGGGAGGAAGCCCAGCCGCTCGCCGGCCTCCACCGCCGGCCGCGTGAGGATGATGCGGGAGACCTCCTTGTCCTGGAGCGCCCGCACCGCCGTGGCCACCGCGAGGTACGTCTTGCCGGTCCCCGCGGGGCCGATGGCGAAGGTGACCGTCGCGCGCCGCATCGCGTCCACGTACCGCTTCTGCCCCAGCGTCTTCGGGGCGATCGCCTTGCCGCGCCCGGTGAGGAGGATGTCGCCGAGGACCTCGGTCGGCCGGGCCTCCTCGCCCTTGATGAGCTCGATGGAGCGCCCCACGGAGGCCGCCGTGAGCTCGTGCCCACGCTCCAGGAGCGCGACGAGCTCCTCGAAGAGCAGGCCGACCCGCTCGGCCTCCTCCGGCCGACCGGTGATCGTGATCTCGTTCCCTCGGACCACGATGTCCGTGTCGAACGCGGCCTCCACGAGCTTGAGCAGCTCGTCGCGCTGGCCGAGGAGCGCGACCATGCTCTGGTCGCCGGGCACGAGGATCTTCACCTGGGTCCGCGTCTCGTCCACACGATCCCGTCTCAGGCTCTTCCCCGTTCGCTCCTCCATCCACCGTCCGCCGCCCGCGCCGGCGGTTCCACCCGGCATCGTACCCCGACGCCGGCGCCCGCTCGTCGCGCTCATCCCGGCGGCCACCCCATCTGCCGACCACCGAGCAGGTGGAGGTGCAGGTGCTCGATGTGCTGCCCGCCCTCGCGCCCGACGTTCGTGACCAGGCGCCAGCCACGTCCGGCGATCCCCGCCGCGCGGGACACCCGCTGAGCCAGGAGGAACAGGTCGACGAGGACCCGGGCGTGGCGCTCGCCCACCTCCGCGGCCGACGGGATGTGCTCCCGGGGGATCAGCTGGACGTGGACGGGGGCGACCGGCGCGATGTCGCGGAACGCGATGGCCGTCTCCGTCTCGTCCAGCACCTCCGCCGGCTCCTCCCCGGCCGCGATCCGACAGAACACGCAGTCCTTCATGCGCGCTCACCCGGCTCGGGGCGGCGGAGGGTCCCGACCGCCCGCGCCCGGCGTCCCACGGGGTGGCCGCGGAGCTCCGCGAACCGCTCGAGCAGGCGACGCTCCTCGTCGCTGAGGTCGGTCGGGGTCAGGACCCGGATCTCCACGAACAGGTCCCCCCGCCCGCGCCGGCCGAGGCTCGGCATCCCCCGGCCCTTCAGGCGGACGACGGTCCCCGAGGACGTGCCCGGCTCGATCCGGATCCGCTCCGGTCCCTCCAGCGTCTCGATCTCGAGCTCCGCCCCGAGGGCCGCCTGCTCCATGGGGACCTCGAGCACCGCGAAGAGGTCCTGGCCCCGCCGCTCGAACACGGGGTGCTCGGCTACCCGGACCTGGATGTACAGGTCGCCGGGCCGCCCCCCCGCGACCCCCGCGTTGCCGGCCCCGGAGACCCGGAGCTCGAGCCCGTCGGTCACCCCGGCCGGCAGCTCGATGGGCACCGAACGGACCGCCGCGATCCGCCCCGCGCCGCGGCAGCGTCGGCACGGGGTGAGGATCTCCTCGCCGGTCCCGTCGCAGGCCACGCAGGGGCGGGCCGTCATGACGGTCCCGAAGATGCTCCGACGCACGTCCTGGACCTGGCCGGTGCCCCCGCACGTGCGGCACCGGGTGGGCCCCGTCCCCGGCTCCACGCCCGAGCCCTCGCAGGCCCCGCAGGGCTCGAGGCGCTCGACCTCCACCGTGCGGTGGGTGCCGAAGGCCGCCTCCTCGAAGGAGATGGGGACCTCGACGTAGAGGTCCTCGCCGTGTCGCGTGCGGGTGCGCCGGGTGACGGTGCGACGCCCGAACCCCCCCGTGCCGAAGAAGGCCTCGAAGATGTCGGCGATGTCGCCGAAGGGGAAGTCCATCGGCCCCAGGCCCTGCCCGTACCGGTCGTACTGGGCGCGCTTCTCGGGGTCGGAGAGGATCTCGTAGGCGGCGGCGATCTCCTTGAACCGCTCCTCCGCGTCCGCCGAGGGGTTCACGTCGGGGTGGTACTGACGGGCGAGGCGTCGATAGGCCCGCTTGATCTCCTCCTGGGTCGCGTCGCGTGGAACCCCGAGGATCTCGTACAGGTCGCGGGTCCGGGCCATGACCGGCTAGCCGCCGAGGGCGGTGGCGAGCTCGGTCAGGCGACGCGCCACGGCGCGGACCGACGCCACGACCGAGAGGTAGTCCATGGCGGTCGGCCCCACGACGCCGATCGTCCCGAGCGCAGTCTCCCCGGCCCGGAAGGGCGCGGACACGAGCGCGGCCTCCCACTCGCGGGTCGTCGGGTGCTCGGCCCCGATGGTGACCGAGACGTCCTCGGTGGTGGTGACCTCGCGGAGGAGCCGCACGAGGTCCGACTCGCGCTCCAGGGCCTCGAACAGGCGGCGAACGGTCTCCCGCCGCCAGTGCGCGGCCTCGTCGGCGAGGTTCGCGACCCCCCCGACCACGATGTGGTGGGCCCGGGACCCGTCCTGCATCCGGGAGAGGACGTCGGAGACCCCGATGAGGAGCTCGCGCTCGGCGCCGGGCGCCTGCCCCGCCATCCGCAGGGCCGCCGCCTGGGCGGCCGCCACGCTCTTGCCCCCCAGCGCCTCCTGGAACCGTCGCTCGTAGGTCTCGAGGTCCCCCTCCCCCAGGTCCTCGGGGCGCTCGATCAGGAGCTTCTCGACCCCGCCGTGCTGCCCCACGATGAGCACCATGACGGCCTGACCGAGCTCGATCAGCTCGATCCGGGCCACGGTGTCCTCGCCGGTCGCCGGCGGGAGCGCGAGCCCCGCGTACTGCGTGACGCGGGAAAGCAGCTTCGTGGTGCCCCGCAGCACCTCCTCGAGGTCCAGCACCGCCTCGGCGAAGAACCCGGCGATCGCGCGGCGCTGCTGCTCGCGCAGGCGTCCGCCGCGGGGCAGCGTGTCCACGTACTTGCGGTACCCGGCGTCCGTGGGGATCCTCCCGGCCGAGGTGTGGGGCTGCGTCAGGTAGCCCAGCTCCTCGAGGGCGGCCATCTCGTTCCGGATCGTGGCCGCCGACACGCCGAGCCCGGATCGCTCGGCGATCGTCTCGCTGCCGACCGGCTCCCCCGTGCGGACGTACTCCTCCACGACCGCCCGCAGGACGGCCAGCTTGCGCGCACCCAGCTCCGCCTCCACCATGGTATTAGCAGTCTACCCCGGGGAGTGCTAGGCAGACGGGAGCCGGGGCCCCCGGTACCCTTGGGGTATGACGAGCGAGGCAGACGCCTACCGATCCCACTGGGAGGACGAGCAGGACGGCGCGGCCCTGTACCGGGCCCTGGCCGAGCGGTCCGAGGGCGAGCAGCGGGAGATCTTCCTCCAGCTCGCCGCGGCCGAGGAGCGCCACGCCCGCCACTGGGCCGCCAAGCTCGTCGAGCTCGGTCTCCCCGAGCCCCGGCCGGAGGAGCACCGCCCGAGCGCCCGCACCCGCCTGCTGATCTGGCTCACGCGGCGGTTCGGAGCGAGGGCCGTCCTGCCCGTCGTCGAGCGGGCCGAGATCGCCGACGCCGCCCACTACGACGACGTCGCGGCGGCCAAGCCCTCGATGGCGGTGGACGAGCGGATCCACGCCCGCGTCATCTCGAGCCTCACCCCCGCGTCCGCCCGCGCCGGGATCGTGCGGGGCGAGCGGTGGCACCGCTGCGACGCCTCGGGCGCGCTCCGGGCCGCGATCTTCGGCGCGAACGACGGGCTCGTCTCGAACCTCGCCCTCGTGATGGGGGTCGCGGGCGGCCAGGCCTCGGGCCGCGTGATCCTCCTCGCCGGCGTGGCCGGTCTGCTCGCCGGGGCCTTCTCCATGGGGGCCGGCGAGTACGTCTCGGTCCGCTCCCAGCGCGAGCTGTTCGAGCGCGAGATCGCGCTCGAGGCCGAGGAGATCCGCGTGATGCCGGAGGAGGAGGCGAACGAGCTCGCCCTGATCTACCGGGCCAAGGGCATCCCGAAGGAGGAGGCCGAGGCCCTGGCGAAGGCCATCTTCTCGGACCCGCAGCACGCGCTGGACACCAAGGCGCGGGAGGAGCTCGGCCTGAACCCGGAGGAGCTCGGCTCCCCCTGGGGGGTGGCCGTCTCCAGCTTCGTCTCGTTCGCAACCGGCGCAATCGTCCCGGTCCTGCCCTACCTGTTCACCGAGGGCCCGGCGGCCTTCTGGGCCGCGGTGCTCGCCGCGGCGGTGGCCCTGTTCGCCGTGGGTGCCGGGGTGGGCCTGCTCACCGGGCGCTCCTTCGTCCGCGGCGGCCTCCGCCAGCTGTTCATCGGGGCGCTCGCCGCGGCGGCCACCTTCGGCATCGGCCGGGCCATCGGCGTCACCGTCACCTGACGCCGGGCAACCGAGCGGCGGCTCCGCGCGTCCAGAGGGTAGGAGGCGACCGCTGGCCGACGAGTGGCAGATCCGGGAGTTCCTGGTGACGGGCTACCCCAGGCTCGTGGCGGCCGTCGCCCTGGTGAGCGGGAGCCGACCCGCCGCGGAGGACGCCGTCCAGGAGGCGTTGCTCCGGGCCTGGGAGCGCTCCGAGCGGGGCGAGCGGATCGAGTCCTTCCCGGCCTGGGTGACGACCGTGGCGCTGAACCTCGCGCGCAGCGGTGTCCGCCGGCTCCTCGCCGAGCGCCGAGCCCGGGCGCGCCTCGGCGCCGACGAGCGGATCTCGGATCCGGACGGGGGCGCTCGCGTGGACGTGGAGCGCGCCCTCGCTCGGCTCCCTCGTCGCCAGCGCG
>BEHO01000108.1 GCA_002898915.1 bacterium HR12 | reverse complement strand
AGGCTCGGCATCTCCAAGGGCACCCTCTACCGGCACTTCCCGAGCCGGGAGGAGCTGCTCCGCCGGGTGGTGGGAGACGCCTGGGGGCACCTGGTGGAGGAGATGCGCGACCTCGAGGAAGAGGTGCCGTCCGAGGCGCGCGACGGCGCGGTGGCTTGGCTCCTCGTGCGGCGCCTCCTCGGTCTCGACCCGCAGGGCGACCGGCCATGCTGCCTGGAGGAGGTGGCGTGCCCGTTCCTGCCGCCGGACCGTCTGGAGTCCTCCGTGGGACCGCTCGACGCGCCGGGTGTGGGTGGGTTGAGCCCGCACGGGGCGCTGTGGGCGCTCGCGGCCTCGGTCCAGGCTCGCCGCCGCGCCGAGGGAGGAGCACCCACCGCGGCCGACGCCGAGGCGATCGTCCGGACGATCCTCGGCGAGCGCTGAGGCGAGCCGGTGTTACCATCCGGCTACCGGTGGAGGGTCCGAGGGAGGCGTGCGGGCTGTTCGGGGTGTGGGCCCCGGGCGAGGACGTGGCCCGCCTCACCTACTTCGGTCTGTTCGCCCTCCAGCACCGCGGCCAGGAGTCGGCGGGGATCGCCGTGTCCGACGGCGAGCACCTGCTCGTCTTCAAGGAGCTCGGGCTCGTCTCCCAGGTCTTCGACGAGGCGACGCTCGCCACGATGCAGGGCGACCTCGGGATCGGCCACGTCCGGTACTCGACGACGGGCTCGACGACCTGGGAGAACGCGCAGCCGGCGTTCAAGACCGACGGCCAGCGGTCGCTCGCCCTGGGCCACAACGGGAACCTGGTGAACACCCTGGAGCTCGCCGAGCGGGCGGGGCGCACGGGCCGGGCGACGACCGACTCGGACCTCGTCGCCACGCTCCTCGTCGAACGCCTGGACGGCGGCCTGCAGGACGCCTGCCTGGAGGTCCTACCCACCCTCCGCGGGGCCTTCAGCCTGGTGATGATGGACGAGCGGAGCCTGTTCGCTGCCCGGGACCCGCTCGGCCTGCGGCCCCTCTCGATCGGGCGGCTGCCGAACGGCTTCGTCGTGGCCTCGGAGACGTGCGCGCTCGACATCGTCGGGGCCTCCTTCGTCCGCGACGTCGAGCCCGGCGAGCTCGTCCGGGTCGACGACCGGGGCGTGCACGCGGAGCGCTACGCCGAGAGCCCCCGGCGCGCCCTGTGCGTGTTCGAGTACGTGTACCTCGCGCGCCCCGACTCGATCCTGCGCGGGCACACCGTGCACGAGGTCCGCCGCGAGCTCGGCCGTCGCCTCGCCCGGGAGGCCCCGGCCGAGGCCGACCTCGTGGTGCCGGTCCCCGACACCGGGATGTCGGCGGCCGCGGGCTACTCGGAGGTCTCCGGCATCCCCTACGGCGAGGGGCTGATCAAGAACCGCTACGTGGGACGGACCTTCATCCAGCCATCCCAGTGGCTGCGCGAGCGCGGGGTGAAGCTGAAGCTGAACCCCATCCCCGAGACGATCCGGGGCCGCCGGCTCGTCGTGATCGACGACTCGATCGTGCGGGGCACCACGACCCGGCAGATCGTCCAGGCCCTCCGCGAGGCCGGCGCCGCCGAGGTCCACGTCCGGATCACGTGCCCGCCGATCCGCTGGCCCTGCTTCTACGGCATCGACATGTCCACCCGGGCCGAGCTGGTGGCCTCGGACCTCTCCGTCGAGGAGGTCCGGCAGTACGTGGGGGCCGACTCGCTCGGCTACCTCTCGCTGGAGGGGATGATCGCCGCCACGGGCTCCCCGAAGGGCGACCTCTGCCGAGCCTGCTTCGACGGCGAGTACCCGGTCGAGATCCCCGCGCACGCGGGCAAGTTCCTCCTCGAGCACCCCGCGAAGTCATGAGCGAGGCCTACCGCCGGGCCGGCGTGGACCTCGCCGCCGCCGCCGAGGCCGTGGCCCGGATCGCCGAGCTCTCCCGCGGCGCCACCCGCCCCGAGGTCCGCGAGGGCGTGGGCGGGTTCGCCGGCCTGTTCGAGATCTCGCCCGGTCGGTACCTGGCGGCCGCCACCGACGGCGTCGGCACCAAGCTCGAGGTGGCCCGCCTCGCGGGCCGGCTCGACACCGTCGGCATCGACCTCGTCGCGATGTGCGCCGACGACGTGGTCTGCACCGGCGCCGAGCCCCTGTTCTTCCTCGACTACCTGGCCGTGGGGCGCGTCGTGCCGGAGCGGGTGGCCGAGATCGTGGCGGGGATCGCCGAGGGGTGCCGTCGGGCCGGCTGCGCGCTCCTCGGCGGGGAGACGGCCGAGCACCCCGGCGTGATGGAGCCCGACGCGTTCGACCTGGCGGGCTTCTGCGTGGGCGTGGTCGAGGAGGAGCGGCGCCTCGGCCCCCATCGGGTGCGCGAGGGGGACCTCCTCGTCGGGCTCCGCTCGAGCGGGCTCCACGCGAACGGCTACTCGCTCGTCCGTCGGGCGCTCCTCGAGGAGGGCGGGTACCGCCTCGACGACGTGCTGCCGCGCCTCGGGCGTCCCCTCGGGGAGGAGCTCCTCGAGCCGACGCGGATCTACGCGCCCCTCGTGCTCGAGCTGGCGCGCGAGGGGCTCGTCCAGGCCGCCGCCCACATCACTGGGGGAGGGCTGCCGGAGAACCTGCCGCGGGCCCTCCCCGAGGGGCTCGGCGCCGAGATCCGCGAGGGGTCCTGGCCGGTCCCGCCCGTCTTCGACCTCGTGCGGGCGGCCGCCGGCGCGAGCGAGGAGGACATGCGGTCGACGTTCAACATGGGACTCGGGATGGTGCTCGTGGTGAGGCCCGAGCACCTCGAAGGGGTTCGTGCGCTCGCGGCCGACACGGGCGTCGAGAGCGACGAGATCGGCGTCGTGCGCGCCGGTTCCGGGGTCCGATACCTCATGACGACCTGAGGGACGGTTCCTCCACCAGCGCGCCGGCCACGACAGGCGCGACTGCACCGCCCGACCGCTAGCCGGTGGCGATCCATGGCACAGAAGTACATGTACGTGTTACGGTGTGCGTTGAACACCCGTGTCGAGATCGTGTGAGCCCAGAGGTCGCTCGCGGGTTCCGTGGCGGCACCTCGTCTGGGCGGCCGTCGCGTTCGCCATCGTCGCGGGGTGTACCGGCGAGCCGGCGCCGCCGGATCGCCGGGCGCCGGTCCTCCCGCACATGGTGGGCTTCTCCGGCTACGGGGACGCCCGGTCGGCCCCCGGGGTCCTCGTGGAGGAGAGCGGCTGCGTGTATCTCGAGACAGCCGACGGGCAACGGTGGGCCATCATCTGGCCGCCCCGCTTCGAGGCCGCGTGGACGCAGGATGGCCTCGTCATCCTCCGCGATGGGGGAGCGATCTTCGCGCGGGTGGGCGAGACGGTCACGCTCGGCGGGCAACGGCTCCAGGCCAGGTACGTGCCCGAGCACAGCCGCCCCGACGCGACCCGGGTGTGCGACGCATCGCGCTTCTGGGTCGCCTCGCCGGAGGGGCTGGCGTGACCGACCGCCGATGACCGGACGGGACCGGGCCTCCCAGCGGTGACTACGCGCGGCTCCGTCGTCGCCCGGTGGGGCCCGCCGGACGGGGGAGTCCGAGGGGCCATGCGGAACCGCCCATCGGGCCGGTACCGCGGCGGGGCGGGATGCCGATACCTTGACACGGACGATGCAGACCGCGACCGCCGCGCGCAGCGTGCTCGTCGTGGACGACGAGCCCCAGGTCGTCTGGATGCTCCGGTTCAGCCTGGAGGCCGAGGGCTACCAGACCTCCTCGGCGCGGGACGGGCGCGCCGCCCTCGAGGAGATGCGGCGGCACCGGCCGGACCTCGTCCTCCTCGACGTGATGATGCCGGTGATGGACGGCTGGAGCGTCCTCGAGGAGCTCAGGACGTGGCCCGAGACCGAGCGGCCGCGGGTCGTCGTGGTCTCGGCCCGCGCGAGCCTCCGGGACCGGGCCAAGGCCGCCGAGCTCGGCGCGGAGGCCTTCGTCGCCAAGCCGTTCAACGTCGAGGACCTGCTCGACCTGCTGCGGAGGCTCGACCGCCCCGCCTGATCACGGGTCGTCCCCGCCGTCGGGCTGACGCTCAGTGCGGGAACCGCTGGTGCTCCTTCGGCACCACCGTCGTGCCGATGGCCCGGCAGGTGAGGATCGGCTCCTCGAGGAACTCGGCGGCCGAGGGGGAGATGTCGGGACGGGCCTGCCCCACCTTCCACACCTCGAACTCGCACGTGCGCGAGGTGTTCCCGTCCCGGACCATCCGGCCCTTCGCCTCGATCCAGTCCCCGGCGTACAGGGGCGCGAGGAACTCGACCGACTCGTAGGCGCGGAACAGGCCCTCGTCGCCGTCGTAGCGCATGGCGAGCTCGGTGATGAGGTCGCCGATGATCTTCAGCTGCGTCGCGCCGGCCACGAGACCGCCGCCGTAGTGGGCGTCCTCGGGGCCCAGGCGGAGCCGGATGAACGCGGTGGGCAGCTCGTCGCTCATGGAACACCTCCCGTGGGATACGTCCCGGCCGCTCAGCCGGGTACGACCTTGCCGAACCGGACGCCGCGGCGCGGTACCCGCGCGAGGGAGCCGTCCTTGCGGCGGACCACGTAGGTCTCGGCCTGCTCGTCGTAGTACTCGAGGACGCCGACGGCCTCGCCGAGGAAGCCGTTCGGCAGCTCGAACTGGAACGAGACCCGCTTGCCGACGTCGGTGGGCGAGACCTGGTTCCGCGCGTCCATGGGGCCCTCAGCCTACCCGACGCTCAGCGCGGCAGGGCCCGGAGGCGCCCCGGGTCCTCGAGCAGCCCGACGAGGGCGCCGAGGGCTCGCCCCGCCGTCGCCCCGTCGAGGAGCCGATGGTCGAAGGTGAGGCTGAGCGTGCAGGCCGGGCGGGGCTCGACCCGGCCCTCGACGACGAGGGCGCGGGGCTCGATCACGCCGAGGGCGAGGATCGCCCCCTGGGGCGGGTTGAGGATCGGCGTGCCGGCCTCCGAGCCGTAGGAGCCGGTGTTGGTCACGGTGATCGTGCCGCCCGCCATGTCCGCGGGCGCGAGGCGGCCGGCCCGGGCGGCCTCGGCGAGGCGGGCGATCTCCGCGGCGACCTCCGTGATGCCGAGGGAACCGACGTCGCGGACGACCGGGACGAGCAGGCCCCGCTCGGTGTCGGTGGCGATGCCGACGTGGACCTTGCGGTGGAGGTGGATCTCGCCGAGGTCGGCGCGGTAGGAGGCGTTCAGCCACGGGTGCTCGCGGCACACCTCGGCCAGTGCCCGCACCACGACGGGCAGGGGCGAGAG
>BEHO01000107.1 GCA_002898915.1 bacterium HR12 | reverse complement strand
CTCGACGGCCCGTCGGATCGCGTCGGGAGCGAGCACGGAGAGGAACGAGAGCGCCACCTTGGGCCCCACACCGTTCACCTGCACGAGCAGGTCGAAGATCGTCCGTTCCTCGGCGGTGGCGAACCCGTAGAGCGTCATCTGGTCCTCGCGCACGTGGAGGCGGGTGAGCAGCCGCGCGCTCCGGCCGACCGCCGGGAGCTTGGCGAGGGTCGAGGTCGGCGCGAGGACCTCGTACCCGACCCCACCCACGTCGAGCACGGCCCTCCCCGCGCCCTTCTCGGCGACCCGGCCCTCGAGGAACGCGATCACCGCAGCTCTGCCACGGCCCGCGCGGCCCGGCGGAGCCGCGCCTGCGTGAGGTGGCAGAGGGCCACGGCGACGGCGTCGGCCGCGTCCGGCTGCCGCGGCACCCCCTCCAGCCCGTGGAGGCGCGCGAGGGCGTCACGGACCTGCGCCTTGTCCGCCGTGCCGGAGCCCGCCACCGCCATCTTCACCTCGAGCGGTCCGTACTCCTCCACCGCGAGCCCCGCCTCGGCGGCCGCGAGCATGATTGCGCCCGTCGCCCGCGCCACCCGCAGGGCGCTCACCTGGTTCCGGTTCCACGCCACGCGCTCGATCGCGACGGACCCCGGTCGGTGCGCGGCGATCGCCCGGCGGACGTGGTGGTGGATGAAGAGGAGGCGCTGCGCCTCGGCGAGATCCGAGGGCGTCCGGATCACGTCCGCCCACCGGATCTCGGCCCCACGGTCCCGGCGTGCGATTACGGCGAGGCCGGTGGCGGCCACGCCGGGATCCACCCCGAGGACGCAGGACTCGAACACGCGTTCAGTCTAGGGTCGCGCCTTGGGCGGGGCAAGCATCCCCGGTCAGCCGCCCCCCGTTTGGGCCGGGAGGGCGATGGCTCTGAGGAACTCGCCGCTGCGCGCGTCGACGAAGACGACCATGTCGGCGAGGTACGTGTCGCCCTCGACCCAGACCCCACCCAGGATCGGCACCTTCACCCCCGTGAACACCACGGCCCAGACGAGTCGCTCCACGTAGAGCGGCTGCACTCCACCCGACGCGTCTTCCGGGCCGTAGACCTCATCGGTGATCAGGACCAGGCTCTCGGTCGGAGCGGCGTCAGCGACCAGGGGGACAGCGATACGGGCGGTCGCCACAGCCTCCGCGGGAGGGATGGCGCCCTCCGCGGAGGTGTCCTCGATGGTGATGCCCTGCCTCGCCAACCCCGCCACGAGCGCCTGGTTCATCGGGGCCACCGGTCCCGCGGACGGCTCCGCGGGAGCGGAGCGGAAGAACGCGAGGACGCCGAGCGCGAACACCAACGCACCGACGGAAGCGGCAGCGAGCTTCCTGGATCTCAGCCACCCTGGCGTCGCCCGCATCATGCCGTCTCCCCCTACGACTCGGTCCCACACCTGTTCCGACGGGTACCACCTTCCGGGCCGTTCCCCGGACCAACCTGGGGAAGCCGCCCCAGCCGCTGTGGGCCTTCGCAGTGCAACGGCTCCGCTCAGAGGTGACGAGCCCCGAGGGCCGGTCTCAGCCGAGCTCGGCCATGACCGACTCGGGGATGTCGAAGTTGGCGTAGACGGCCTGGACGTCGTCGAGCTCCTCGAGCGCATCGATCAGCGCGAGCACCTGCTTGGCCTGGGCGCCCTCGAGGGGGACCGTGGTCTGGGGGACCATCGTGACCTCCGCCGAGAGCATCGGGACGCCCGCCGCTTCGAGCGCCTGCTTCACCGCCTGGAAGGACCCGGGGTCGGTCGTGATCTCCCAGGTGCTCTCGGCGTCCTTCAGGTCCTCGGCGCCGGCCTCGAGGGCGATCTCGAGGAGCCGGTCCTCGTCGGGGGCGGCGGCCTTCTCCACCTGGATCACGCCCTTGCGGTGGAACATCCAGGCCACGCTCCCCGACTCGCCCAGGCTCCCGCCGTTCCGGTTGAAGACGTAGCGGACCTCCTGGGCGGTGCGGTTCCGGTTGTCCGTCAGGGTCTGCACGTAGATCGCCACACCGCCGGGCCCGTAGCCCTCGTAGACGACCTCCTCGTACCGCGCGCCGCCCTCCAGCTCGCCGGTGCCGCGCTTGATCGCGCGCTCGATGTTCTCGAGCGGCACCGAGGCCGCCCGGGCCTTCTCGATCGCCGTGGCGAGGGTGGCGTTGGCCTTCGGGTCGCCGCTGCCGCCCTCGCGCGCCGCGACCTCCACGAAGCGCAGGAGCTTCGCGAACTCGTTGCTCCGCTTGGCGTCCTGCGCCGCCTTCTTCCGTTTGATCGTCGACCACTTGGAATGGCCGGACACCTCACACCTTCCCCAGCACGTAGGCGTGGAGCCGGGTCTCGCCCACCAGCTCCGGATGGAAGGATGCCACGACGAGGTTCCCCTCCTCCACCACCACGGGGTGCCCCTCATGCTCGGCGAGGACCCGCACCCCGGGCCCGACCTCCTCCACGATCGGCGCGCGGATGAAGACGGCCCGGACCGGGTGGTCGACCCCCTCCACCTCGATGTCCGCCTCGAAGGAGTCCACCTGGCGGCCGTAGGCGTTCCGTCGCACCGTGATGTCCACCAGGTCGAGCAGCGGGTCCAGGCCGATGACCCGCTTGGCCATGACGATCATCCCCGCGCAGGTGCCGAGCATCGGCATCCCGGCCGCGGCCCGCTCCCGGATCGGCTCCACGAGCCCGGCGCTCCGGGCGAGCTTGGAGATCGTCGTGGACTCGCCCCCCGGGATCACGAGGCAATCCACCTCCGCGAGCTCCTCGGGCGTGCGGACCTCCACCGGGGTCGCGCCGAGGGACGCGAGCACCGCCGCGTGCTCGCGGAAATCACCCTGGAGCGCGAGGACGCCGGCCTTCATGGGCCCGGGTCACCAGCCCCGGGTCTGGAGGAGCGCCTCCTCGCCGAGCTCCTTGATGTCGATGCCGGGCATCGGCTCGCCGAGCCCGTGGGACACCTTGGCCAGGACGTCCGGGTCGTTGTAGTGGGTCGTCGCCTCCACGATCGCCCGGGCCCGGGCCGCCGGGTTCTCGGACTTGAAGATCCCGGAGCCGACGAAGATCCCGTCCACGCCGAGCTGCATCATGAGCGCGGCGTCGGCCGGCGTGGCGATGCCGCCGGCGGCGAAGTTCACCACGGGCAGCCGCCCCTGCTCGGCCACCATCCGGCACAGCTCCACCGGCGCGCCGAGCTCCTTGGCCGCGGCCACGAACTGCTCCGGGCGCAGGCTCTGCAGCCAGGCGATCTGCCGCAGCATCGTCCGCTGGTGGCGGACCGCCTCCACGACGTTGCCGGTCCCGGCCTCGCCCTTGGTCCGGATCATCGCGGCGCCCTCGGCGATCCGCCGGAGCGCCTCGCCGAGATCCCGCGCGCCGCACACGAAGGGCACGGTGAAGGCCCACTTGTCGATGTGGTACTCCTCGTCGGCCGGGGTGAGCACCTCGGACTCGTCGATGTAGTCGACGCCGAGGGCCTGGAGGATCTGGGCCTCGACGAAGTGGCCGATCCGGACCTTGGCCATGACGGGGATGGAGACCGCCCGCATGATCTCCTCGATCTTGTTCGCGTCGGCCATGCGGGCCACCCCGCCCTCCCGGCGGATGTCCGCGGGCACCCGCTCCAGGGCCATGACCGCGACCGCGCCGGCGTCCTCGGCGATCTTCGCCTGCTCGGCGTTGGTGACGTCCATGATGACGCCGCCCTTCAGCATCTCGGCCAGGCCGGACTTCACCCGGAAGGTGCCGGTCTCGCGTTCCACGGGTACCCCCTCCTGACGGGACTGATCGGACTCGCTCTCCGTCCTGCGCAGGCCCCCGCCTGCATCCCGAGTGTACCGCCGGCGACCGGCCCGCTCGCGCCCGTCGCCCCCGCTACGCTGAGCCCATGCCGGAGCTCGCGCGCCCGGGGACCGTGCTCGCCTACGAGCTGAAGACGCTCGTCGCCCGCCATCCCCGGCTCGCCCTGCCGATCCAGCGCCTGCGCCGGCGCGGGGAGGTCCTCGGCCCCGACACGGAGATCGTGATCGAGTCCTTCCCCCGCTGCGCCTCCTCCTTCGCCGTCGCCGCCTTCCGCCTGGCCCAGGAGCCGCGCGCGAGCCGCATCGCCCACCACACCCACGCCCCGGCCCAGGTCATCGCCGCCGTACGCCGCGGCGTCCCGGCGCTCGTCCTCATCCGCGAGCCCGAGGAGGCGGTCCTGTCCCACGTGATCTACACGCCGGGGCTCTCCCCCGCCGCGTCGCTCCGCGGGTACGTCCGCTTCCACGAGCCGCTCCTCCCGTACCGGGAGGGGTTCGTCGTCGGGCTCTTCGAGGAGGTCGTCTCCGACGTCGGCGCGGTGATCCGGCGGGTGAACGCGCGGTTCGGCACCGACTTCCGTCCCTTCGAGCACCGGCCCGAGCACCTGGCCCGGATCGATCGCGAGATCGAGGAGGACTACCGCTCGCGGGCCCGGAGCGAGGCCGAGCCCGAGCGCACCGTACCCCTGCCGACCGAGGCCCGGCGACGCCTGAAGGAACGCCTGCGGGCGGCGTACCGGGCCGCGCCCGAGCGACTGCGCCGACGCGCGGAGGCCGCCTACGAGGCCCTGCGGGAGGAAGCGGCCCGGGGAGGCTAGTGCTCGATCCCGATCTCGACGGAGTCCGGCAGGAGCTCCACCCAGGTCCGTCCGGGCGCGAGCGGGATCTCGGTCCCGTCCTTGGCGATGAACCGGGTCGGCTCGCGCAGGCTCGCCCGCTCCCAGCGGCCCACGACCATCCGGCCGTCCCGGAGGACGTAGGCCCGGCCGGATCCGGTGAGCTCGAGGTGCGGGGTGATCCCCCCGTGCGGGCCGATGACGACCTCGACCACCTGCACCACGACGTTCGCGGCGGAGATCGGGTCGCCCGCCTCGTCGAGGTGGGGCTCGTCGCCGTGGGCCCGCACCCAGGCGTGCTCGCGCCGGCTCCACGACCACCAGACGTCGGCGTAGGTGCTCGAGAAGGGCAGGTGCACCCGGGAGACGCGCCGAGCCGGGAGGTCGAGCGTCTCGGCGTAGGTGAAGATCGGCTCCGGCGCCCCCTCGCGCGAGCGGGCCACCCGGTAGAGGGCCTTCGTCGCCCCGTAGAGGTTGTGGGGTGCGGGGCGGCTCGGATCGCGCTCGAAGGCCTCGCCCCCCCGCGTCTCGTCGATCGGGATCAGGTCCGCCTCGTTCACCACGCGCACGACGTTCGGCGCGCCCCCCGAGTAGGCGAGGATCGGTCGTCCGAGCTGGGCCAGGATGTCGGGGTCGGCGG
>BEHO01000106.1 GCA_002898915.1 bacterium HR12 | reverse complement strand
CGGCCTGCTTGATGAGCGGATTGTAGAAATCGAAGGTATGGCGATTGAGCGCGATCATCGCATCGGAAATTCGCTCGACGCTGCTGCGGCGGCTCGCCCAGAGAAAACGGATGAGCCACGGCAGCGCATGAGGCAGGTCGAGAATGCGCAGGCTCACCGGGCCTTCCGGATCGAGCAGGATGCCCGGGAGTTCGGCGATGAGACCCGGCATTGCGTTCGGAATGCAGGAGCCCGGGGACAGGCCGCCGGCGTTGCCGTAGGAGCATTGATCGGGGCCGCCCGGCTCGGCGGTGTCAATGACTTCGACCTCGAAGCCGGCATCGAGCAGATAGTTGGCGCAGCAGGTGCCAACGGCGCCAGCGCCGATGATGGCGACCCGCCGACCCCTGGCCGGCGATGCAACATCCGAAACGGAAACTGCCTCGCTCACTGTCATGGTGCTCCTCAACGCTTTTCGAGGAAGGGCCGAAGCATGTCGGCGGTTTCGTGGAAGCGGTTGACGAAGCTCTTGAGCCGCGGATGCTCGGGCTTGAGCAGAACGTCATGCGGCGAACCGTCGGCAGCGACGGTGCCTTCGTCGAGGAAGACCACGCGGTTGGCGATCTCGAAGGCGAAGCCGAGTTCGTGGGTGACAATGACCATGGTCATGCCCGAACGCGCCAGCGCGCTCATGGCCTTGAGGACCTCGCCGACCAGTTCGGGGTCGAGCGCCGAGGTCGGCTCGTCGAACAGCATCAGCTTGGGATGCATGGCCAGTGCGCGGGCGATCGCCACGCGCTGCATCTTGCCGCCGGAGAGCTGAGCCGGGCGCTTGTGCTCGTGACCCTCGAGGCCCATCTGCGCCAGCAGGTCGCGAGCGCGGACCTCGACTTCCTTGCGCGCTTCCCGCTTCACGATCACGGGCCCCTCGGTCACATTGTCGAGGACGGACATGTGCGGGAACAGGTTGAACTGCTGGAAGACCATGCCGGTGCGGATCCGCAGCTGCCGGATCAGCTCGCGCTTGTGCCGGGTCCGGTGCCCCCCCTCCAGCCGGATCCCGGCCACCTCGATCGTGCCCCTCGTGGGGTCCTCGAGGAAGTTGATGCACCGCAGCAGCGTGCTCTTCCCCGAGCCCGAGCGGCCGAACACCACCACGACCTCGCCGCGGTGCACCTCCATGTTGATGCCGCGGAGGACCTCGAGGTGGCCGAAGGACTTGTGCAGGTCCTCGACCCGCACGACGACCTCACGGTCGCGCTCCGTCACCCCCCGTCACCCCCACCCTCGCCGGGAACGCCGACCACCGTGTGACCGCCCGGGCCGCCGCCCGCCCCCACGAAGAACCGACGGAGCCCCGGTCCCGCCGCGGCGCGAACGTAGCCCTTCGACATGCGCCGCTCCAGCCGTCGCTGGAAGAAGGTGAAGATCGCGGTCAGCAGCCAGTACAGGCCCGCCACCAGCACGTACGCCTCGAGGTTCTTGAAGCTCGCCTTGCCCACGAGCTGCGCGCGCCGGAAGATCTCGGCAGAGGTGGCCGTCACGCCGAGGAACGAGACGAGCGCGGTGTCCTTCATCATCGCGATGAACTCGTTCCCCGTCGGAGGGATGATGACCCGGAACGCCTGCGGCAGGATCACCCGGCGCATCTTCTGCGCGTACGTCATCCCGAGCGCGTCCGCAGCCTCGGACTGTCCGTGCCCCACCGACTGGATGCCCGCGCGGAAGATCTCGGTCATGTACGCGCCGTAGTTGAAGCCGAGCGCGAGGGTCCCGGCGACCGCCGCATCCAGCGTGAGGATGTCATCCAGCTGCGGCGGCAGGCCCGGGTAGCGCCGCAGGAGGTTGATGCCGATCTGCGGCAGCGCGAGGTACCAGAGGAACATCTGGACGATCAACGGGGTCCCGCGGAAGAAGGACGTGTAGAAGCCCGAGACGCCGTAGGCGACCGGGTTCCGCGAGAGCCGCCCGAGCGCGCCGATCAGGGCGAGCACGATCGCCAGCCCGATCCCCCCGAGCGAGATGAGGATCGTGTACTGGAGCCCCCCCGCGATGTACCGCGCCTTCTCCCGCATCCACGTGGTGTCGAACCCGGAGATCCAGAAGAAGAAGGAGATCGCGAGGAACACCGCGAACCACACCAGCCCGACCTTCACGGGGAAGGGCACCCGCGCGCTCGCCAGCGCGATCCGATCCATGCGACCGCCGTCGGTCGGCGGAGGGGGCGGGGTCGCCCCCGCCCCCTGTCGCTCGTTCGTCCTCACGCCGCTCGCGCTCCGATCAGGTCTGGACGGTGAGGTCGAGGCCGTTGAACCACTTCTTCGACAGCTCGCTCAGCGTGCCGTCCGCGTGCATGTCCCCGACGATCTGGTCCACCGCCTCCACGAGGCTCGTGGGGTCGAGCGGGGCACTCTTGTCGAAGGCCACGGCGAGCGGCTCGTAGAAGACCGGGTCCCCCACGATCTTCACCGGGTTCCCCTCATCGATGTAGCCCTGGGCCGTCGTCAGGGACGTGATGACCGCGTCGAGCCGGACCCCATCCCCGAGAGCCAGGTCCTGGAGGGCCGTGGTGTCGGTGTCGTACCCGGAGATCTTCGCGTTGTCGATGATGAAGTCGAAGGTGTAGCCCTTGATCGACAGCGTCTTCTCCAGGTAGAACTCGTAGGTGCAGCCCGAGCACACCCCGATCCTCTTGCCGTCCAGATCCGTCGCGAGATCCTGCACCGACGTGTTGTCGGCGTGGACCACGACGACGGCCGGCGTGTAGTAGTAGGGCTGGGTGAAGTAGAGCACCTTCTGGCGCTCGTTCGTCGGCGTCATCGAACCCACGCTCATGTCCCACCGGTCGTTCCAGCCTCCGGCGGTGATGAGGTCCCACGACGGCGTCTCCCACGCGACGTCCACCCCGAGACGCTTGGCGATCTCGGTGGCCACGTCGATGTCGAAGCCCTCGAACTCGCCGGTCTCCTCGTTCAGGAACGACTGCGGCGGGTAGGCGGGGTCGGTCGAGACGCGGATCACCCCGTCCTTGCAGATCCGGGCGAGCAGGTCGCCCGCGTTCGGGTCGACCGTGGCGCAGACGCCCTCAGCGGCCGGCCCCGTGGGGCCGCCCCCACCACCACCGCCGCCGCCGCCCTCCTCGCCGCACGCCGCCGCGAGGAGCGCGAGAGCCGAGACCAGGACCAGCAACGTCCACAACCGCTTCCTGCGCATGCTCCCTCCTTGTCCCTCCCGGGGCCGAGGGCCCGAGGAAACCCCTCGCCCGCCTGACTCTACGGCCTCGGGGGGCCCGGGGCAACGCGCCCTACCCGGGGCGCTCCAGCCACCGGCCTCCCTCGACCTGATACGCGCGCACGGCCTCCACGGGTTGTGACAGGTCGCCCCCGCGCGTGAACCGATACGTCCGCGCGAGGCCGTCGAACGAGCCCATCGCGGCCAGCGCCGACGCGAGCGAGCGCCGATCGGTGGCGCCCTCCCGGACCGCCGCGATCAGCAGGCGCGCCGCGTCCCACCCCTCCACGGCGCAGGGGCCCGGCGGGAGCCCGAACTCCGCCTGGTAGTCCTGGATGAACCGCTGCGCGGGGAGGGCCGTCGAGGTCGACACGTCGGCGCAGGCGCCGACCGCCAGGACGCCCTCCGCGGGACCCCCGGCCGCCTCCAGGAACCCGGGGCCCCGGATCCGCCCCGTACCGACGAACGGCAGACGGCGCAGGCCCGCCTCCGCGAACCGGCGGCGGAGCGCCGCACCCAGGGCCCCCTCCCCGGCCCAGACGACGACCCCGCACCCGGAGGCCCGCACGGCCTCCTCCGCCGTCGCGACGTCCGCCTCCTCGAGCCGGGACCACAGCCGGACCGGGAGGCCCGCGGTGCGGACGGCCGCATCGAGGAGTCGCCCCGCGGGGACCCCGACCTCCTCCAGCACGCAGAGCCCTTGCTCGGCGCCCCGGAGGCCCCTCACCAGCCGACCGAGGGCTCGGCCCTCCGCCCGCTGGTCCGGGATGAGGCGTCGCCACGAGTCCCATCCTCGGCTCCCCAGGTCAACCCCCGACCCCGACAGCGAGACCCACGGCACCCCGGCGGCGCCCAGGGCGTCGCCGAGCGCCGCCTGCCAGGGCAGCCCCGGAGCGGCGATCGCCGCCACCACCTCCGGGTCCCGCGCCAGCTCGGCCGCGACCTCCAGCGTCCCGGGAACGTCCCCGCCCGTGTCCACGGGCCGCAGCTCCACCTCGACCGGCAGGTCGCCGAGGATCGCGGCCGTGGCGATCGCGAGCTTCGCCCCTTGGAAGGCCGGCGCGATCCGGTCCCCCGGGGCCTCCAGCTCGGCGGCCTCGACGTAGGCGATCGTCACCCGCGCGCGCGGCGTCGGGCTCGCCGACGGCGCCGTGGGCGGGGCGGTCGCCGACCGGGAGCGGGTAGGGCCGGGCGTCGGGTCGGCGGCGGCGGTGCAGGCCCCGAGACCGAACGCGAGGGCGAGGATCGCCCCCACCCACCGCCGTCGCATCGGGACCGCCTCCACCTCCGGGACCGGGAACCGCCCGCCAGTGTAGGGAGGCGCGCAGCCGCCCCGCCACGACCTACACTCTGAACGCCGCCGGGGTGATGGAACCGGTAGACATGGTCGCCTCAAAAGCGACTGCGCGTGAGCGCGTGCGGGTTCGAGTCCCGCCCCCGGCACTCACACCACGAGCGTCTCGGCGATGAGCTCCCCCCGGGCGAACCGCTCGAGGCCGAGCGAGGAGACGTCCACGGTCCGCGCGGCCCCTTCCACGATCATCTCCGCCAGCAGCTCGCCGACGATGGGGCCGTGCTGGAAGCCGTGCCCGCTGAAGCCGTTGGCGAGGAAGAGCCCCTCGACGCCGGGGGCCGGGCCGAGGATCGGGTGCCGGTCGGGGGTCATCTCGTAGAGCCCGACCCAGATCCGCTCCAGGCCCGCCTCCGCGACCGGCGGGAACACCCGCACGGCCGTCGGGACCAGTCGCTCGGCCACGAACCGCGGATCGGGCGAGCGGTCGAACGAGGGGCGCTCGTCCGGCGATCCCATCCCCATGAGGACGCCGAGCCCCTCCCGGTGGAGGTAGAAGCTCGTCGCCGCGTCGATCACGAGGGTCCGCCGCTCGGGCGCCCCGGGGAAGGGACCGGTGGTCACGACGTGGCGCGGGATCGGCTCGAGCGGGAGCTCGATCCCGGCGGTCCGAGCGAGGAGCCCGGCCCAGGGCCCCGCGGCGTTCACGACCGTCGGCGCGGCGATCCGCCCGGCCGAGGTCTCGACCCCGCGCACCCGATCCCCCTCCACCACGATCGCGGTGACCTCGACCCCCGTCC
>BEHO01000105.1 GCA_002898915.1 bacterium HR12 | reverse complement strand
CCGCGGCCACGAGCTCCTCGGGCCGGGCGGGCACCGGCGCGAGCGGGTGATCAAGTGCCCGTACCACGCGTGGGTCTTCGGGCTCGACGGCGCGCTGCGCGCCGCGCCCCGGTTCGGCGACGTGCCCGGCTTCGACAAGGCCCAGTACCCGCTGATCCCGGCGCGCGTGGCGGAGTGGCACGGCTGGGTGTTCGTGAACGCGAGCGGCGACGCGGTGCCGTTCGAGGAGTGGGTCGGCAACCTCGAGGACCTCGTGGCGCCCTGGGAACCCGAGCGGATGTTCGTGGGCGCCGGCCACACGTACGTCGTGCGCGCCAACTGGAAGACGATCACCGAGAACTACCACGAGTGCTACCACTGCCCGAGCATCCACCCGGAGCTCTGCAAGGTCACGCCGGTCGACTCCGGCGAGAACTACCCCCACGACGGCCTCTGGGTCGGGGGCTCCATGGAGCTCATGGACTTCGCCGAGACGATGTCGCTCACGGGCGCCTCCCGCGGGGTCCGGATCCGGGGGCTGAACGACAAGCAGGCCCGCGAGGTCTACTACTACGGCCTGTTCCCCAACCTCCTCATCAGCCTCCACCCCGACTACGTCATGACCCATCGGTTCGAACCCCTGGGTCCCGGTGAGACGAGGGTGGAGTGCCTGTGGCTCTTCCCGCCGGAGGCGCGCGAGCGACCGGACTTCGACCCGTCGTACGCCGCCGAGTTCTGGGACATCACGAACCGGGAGGACTGGGCGGCGTGCGAGTCGGTCCACCGGGGCCTCGCCTCGAGGGGCTACCGCCAGGGACCCTTCGCGCGCAACGAGGACGAGGTCTACGTCTTCATGGCGATGGTGGCCCGCGCCTACCTGGACGGCGTCGCGTCGAAGCCGCCGCAGGTCGAGCCCGCGGCCCGCTCCGCCTGAGCCCGAACCGCGCCGGGTCTGTTGACCCCTGGTCAGGGGCGGTGGTTGGCGTCGAGGGAACCGCGGCGCAGGATACCGGCGCGTCCCGGTGGGGCCGGCGGCGGCCGGAGAGGCCGCCCCCGAGGCATGAGGAGGGTCCGGATGGCGTTCGACATGAGCCTGGTCCAGCGGGGAGCTCGCCTGCGGCGCACCCCGTACTACGAGGCCACGCAGCGGTACGACCCGAAGGGGTTCACCGTCTACAACCACATGCTCTTCCCCATCCGCTTCGACACGTTCGAGGCGGAGTTCGAGGCGCTCCTGAACGACGTGACGCTCTGGGACGTCGCCGTCGAGCGGTGCCTCGAGATCTCCGGGCCGGACGGCTTCACATTCGCGCAGCTCCTCACCCCGCGCGACCTGTCGCGGTGCGCCGTGGGTCAGGGGAAGTACGTGATGATCTGCGACTCCGACGGCGGCATCATCAACGATCCCGTGATGACCAGGATGGACCAGACCACCTTCTGGTTCGCCCTGGCCTCCTCCGATGCCCTCCTGTTCGCGCGGGGGCTGAAGAACGCCTACCCCGATCTCGACGTGACGATCCGCGAGATCGACGCCGCGCCCTTGCAGATCCAGGGACCGAAGTCGAAGCCCCTCATGGCCAAGCTCGTGGGGGAGCAGATCCTCGACCTGAAGTACTACTGGTGGCGGCGGGCGGAGATCGCCGGGGTGCCGGTCGTGATCACCCGGACCGGGTGGACGTCCGAGGTCGGCTACGAGGTGTACACGCTCGACCCCTCGCGCGGCGTCGACGTCTACGACGCGATCATGGAGGCGGGCCAGGAGTTCAACATCAAGCCCACGGGCCCGAGCGACATCCGGCGCATCGAGGGCGGGATCTTCAACTGGGGCGCCGACATGACCTACGAGAACAACCCCCTCGAGATGGGGCTCGAGCGCTTGGTCGACTGGCACCTGCCCGACGAGGCGAGCATCTCGCTCCCGGCGCTCCGCCGGATCAAGGCCGAGGGCGTCCGGCGCCGCATCGTGGGGGTCGAGTTCGACGGGGACCCGTTCCCGGCGCTCAACTTCGTGAAGTGGCCCGTGATCGAGGGCGGGACGAAGATCGGCAAGGTGACCTCGGCCATCTACTCGCCGCGCCTGGCGAAGAACATCGGGTACGCCTGGGTGCCGATCGAGCGGTCGGAGCTCGGCACGACCCTCACCGTGGAGTCGGAGTGGGGCACGAGGACGGCCACCGTGGTCCCGATGCCCTTCGTCGACCCGGAGAAGCGGATCCCGGTCTCGTAGCGCGGGCGCCGGGGTTGCGCCGAGGGGCGTGTTTGAACGATGATTCAAGCCGCGACCCACGGGCGAAGGAGGGAGCGGCGATGACGGGCCAGCCGGACGAGGTGCGGGCGACGACCACGAACCTGTACGTCGGGCCGTGGTACCGGCGCTCCCCCTTCTACGAGGCCACGCTCCGGGACGGGTGCCGGGCGTTCGACGTCTACAACCACATGCTCCTGCCCTCCTACTTCGACGATCCCGAGGTCGAGTACTGGGCGCTCGTGAACGACGTGACGCTCTGGGACGTGGCGGCGGAGCGCACGGTCGAGGTGAGCGGGCCCGACGCCGACCGGCTCATGGACCTCCTCACCTGCCGCGACCTCACCCGCTGCGCCGTCGGCCAGGGGCGGTACGCCCCCATCCTCGCCCCGGACGGGGGGATCGTGAACGACCCGGTCGTGCTGCACATGGGCGAGGGCCGGTGGTGGATGCAGCTCGCCGACTCGGACGCGGGGCTGTACGCGCTCGGGGTCGCCACGGGTCTCGGCCTCGAGGTCGAGGTCACCTACCCCGAGGTCTACCCCTGTCAGGTGCAGGGGCCGAAGTCGGCGCGCACGTTGGAGAAGCTGGTCGGACCCGGGATCTACGACCTCCGCTACTACGGCTGGGGGTGGTTCGAGATCGGCGGCGCCCCGGTCGTGATCACGCGGACGGGATGGACCGCCCTCCCGGGGTTCGAGGTCAACCTCCTCGGGACCGAGGGCGGCACGGAGCTCTGGGACGCGATCCTCGGGGCGGGGGAGGAGTTCGGGATCCGGCCCATCGCGCCCTGCGAGGCGCGGCGGATCGAGGCCGGGATCTTCAACTACGGCTCGGACATGACGATCGAGGACACCCCCCTCCACCTCATGGGGATGGAGCGGCTGGTGGAGGAGCAGCCCCAGGACTACCTGGGCAAGGCCGCGCTGGAGCGGATCCGCCGGGACGGGGTGGATCGGAAGCTCGTCGGGATCGAGCTCGACATGCCGGAGCTCGAGGCGGAGCTCGCGTGGTTCTGGCCCGTCCGCCACGACGGCCGGGAGGTGGGGCGGGTGACCGACGCGGTCTGGTCGCCGGGGCTGCGGAGGAACATCGGCTACGTGTGGGTCCCGATCGAGCTGGCGGACCCCGGGACCGAGCTCGAGGTGGAGACCCCGGAGGGGGTCGTGCGCGGTCGGACCGCCGCCATCCCCTTCGTGGATCCGCGCAAGGAGGTCCCGACCCGGCCGCTCCGCTGACCGGGGCCGCCCTGCGGAGGAGGTGCCCGCGACATGCTCGCCGCGATGCGGAGGACGAGGAGGTACCGCACGAGGCTGGACCGGCGACCCCCGGCCACGGCGCCTCCCGTGCGCGGACCGCGCCGGGTGCTGCTCGCGCTCGAGCGGCGCTCGAAGGAGGCCCTCTTCGACTGCCGCATGTGCGGGCAGTGCATCCTCCACTCGACCGGCCTCTCGTGCCCGATGCGGTGCCCGAAGAACCTCCGCAACGGGCCCTGCGGGGGGGTGCTCCAGGACGGCCGGTGCGAGGTCCTGCCCGACCGGCCCTGCGTGTGGGTCCAGGCGTGGGAGGGCTCCCGTCGCCTGCCGCTCTGGCGCGACCACCTCCTCCACATCCAGAAGCCGGTGGACTGGCGCCTGCAGGAGACGTCCTCGTGGGAGAACCTGCTCACGCGGCGGGACGCCTACGCGCCGCCCGGCTGGGTCGCGTACGAGGAGGGGCGACGAGGGTGAGCGAGCCCCGGAGCCACCTGGACCGCCTCCTGCGGTCGGACACGTTCGTCGTGACGGCCGAGATGCCGACGGTGGATGGGGCCGATCCCGCCGCCGTCCTCCGCGCGGCCGAGCGCCTCCGCGGGCGCGTGGACGCGGTGAACTGCACCGACAACAGCGCCGCCCACCCGCACCTGTCCAGCGTGGCCGCCGGCCACCTCCTGCTCGACGCGGGGGTGGAGCCGATCGTCCAGCTCACGTGCCGCGACCGCAACCGTCTCGCGCTCCAGGCGGACCTCCTCGGTGCCGCCGCCCTCGGCGTCAGGAACGTCTGCCTGATGACGGGGGACGACGTCACGGCGGGCGACCACCCCGAGGCGAAGCCCCTGTACGACCTGGACTCGATCCACCTGATCCGCACGGCGCGGATCCTCCGCGACGCCGGGACCTACCTCTCGGGCCGTCCCCTGGACAGCCCCCCGAACTTCCTGGTCGGAGCCGTGGAGAACCCCTTCGCGCCCCCCCTCGAGTTCCGGCCGATGCGCCTCGGCAAGAAGATCGAGGCCGGCGCGGAGTTCATCCAGACCCAGATCTGCTTCGACCTGCCGAGGCTGCGGCTGTTCCTGGCGCGGGCCGGGGACCTCGGCCTGCTCGGGCGGGTGCCGATCCTCGTCGGCGTGTTCGTCCCCCGGTCCGCCAGGGCCGTCCGGTACCTGCGGGACGAGGTCCCGGGGATCGACGTGCCCGAGGGGATTCTGGCGCGGATGGCCTCGGTCCCGGAGGAGCGGCAGTGGGAGGAGGGCGTGCGGATCGCGATCGAGATCGTGGAGGAGGTTCGCACGCTCCCCGGCGTGCGCGGCGTGCACCTCATGGCGATCCGCAACGAGGAGGGCATCGACGCGGTCCTCGAGGGAGCGGGTCTCCTTCCCCGTCCGGCCCGGGTTCCGGTGGGCTAGCCTGACCCCGAACCAGGTGCCGCCCGGCGCCGAAGGCGCGGATGGGAGGACCGAGCATGAAGCGCATCATCGCCGCCATGGTGGTCGTGGGGCTCGCCGCCACCGCGTGCACCCGGACCGTGATCCGGCGGGAGATCGTGGTCTCCCCGGCGTCGCCAGCCGCGCTTCCGGGCTCGGAGGGGCGCGTGCGGAGCGTCGTGGAGCTCGTCGAGCGGGTGCGTCCTGCGGTGGTGAACGTGACCACCGACACCTTCAACCCGGGCTTCCTCGGGGGCGAGGGCGGCCGGGGGGTGGGCAGCGGCTTCATCATCCGTCCGGACGGCGTCGTCGTGACGAACTACCACGTGGTCGAGAACGCCCAGCGCATCACGGTGATCACGCCGGAGCCCGGTGCCCGGCGGTACGAGGCCCGGGTC
>BEHO01000104.1 GCA_002898915.1 bacterium HR12 | reverse complement strand
CCATGATCCGACTCCCGCTCATCCTGCTGTTCTCCGCCGCCCTGTTCTCGATCGGGGTCTACGGCGTGCTCGCCCGTCGGAACGCCGTCATGGTGCTGATGGCGATCGAGCTGATGCTGAACGCGGTGAACCTGAACCTGGTCGGCTTCTCCCAGCTCTGGCGGGACCTGGCCGGTCAGGCGTTCGCGCTGTTCGTGATCGCCGTGGCCGCGGCCGAGGTCGGGATCGGCCTCGCCATCGTGATCCTCATCTACCGGAACCGGGAGACGATCGACCTCAGCGAGGTGAGCCTCCTCAAGTGGTGACCGCCCTGATCGCGCCCGCGCTGCTCCGCGCCGAGGAAGAGGTCCACGTCGCCGCCTCGGCCGGCCTCACCCGGTACGCCTGGCTGGTGGCGCTGCTGCCCCTGCTCTCGGCCGTGGTGATCCTCTTCTTCGGCAAGCGCACGCCCGGCGGCGGCTGGATCTGGGGGGTCCTCACCGTCGGGACGGGCTTCGCGCTCTCCCTCGGGATCCTGTGGCACTTCGTCACCGGTGGAGGGCCGACCGGCGCCGCGATCGACTGGTTCACCATCGGGACCCTGCGGATGCAGCTCGGCCAGTACGTGGACGGGCTCACCGCGGTGATGCTCGTCGTGGTCACGGCGGTCTCGCTCTGCGTGCACGTCTACTCGATCGGCTACATGCACGGCGACGCCCGCTTCACGTGGTTCTCCGTCGCCCTCTCGCTCTTCACGGCGGCGATGCTGAACGTCGTCATCGCCGACAACCTGTTCCAGCTCCTCGTCGGCTGGGAGGTCATGGGCTTCTGCTCCTACATCCTCATCGGCCACTGGTGGGAGGAGCACGTGAACTCCAGCTCGGCGATCAAGGCGTTCATCACCACCCGGATCGGCGACGTGCCCTTCCTGTTCGGCATCTTCGTCCTCGTGGCCGCCACGGGGTTCACGACCTCGAACATCCAGGAGATCTCGCACCTCGTGGCGGGGGGCGAGGTCGCGCGCGGGGTCGTCGCCCTCGGCGCGATCCTGCTGTTCGGGGGGGCCGTCGGCAAGTCCGCGCAGTTCCCGCTGCACGTCTGGCTGCCCGACGCGATGGCCGGTCCCACCCCCGTCTCGGCCCTCATCCACGCCGCGACGATGGTGGCGGCCGGCGTGTACATGGTCGGCCGCACGTACGAGGTGTTCCTCCACGCCGACCCCTGGGTGCTGCAGCTGGTCGGCGCCATCGGGGTGGTCACGGCTTTCGGGGCCGGGCTCCTCGGCCTCGTCCAGGACGACATCAAGCGGGTCCTGGCCTACTCGACCATCTCGCAGCTCGGCTACATGATCACGCTCATGGCGGCGGGGCCGGCGGGACGGAACGCCGCCTTCTTCCACCTGTTCACCCACGCCTTCTTCAAGGCGCTGCTGTTCCTCGGCTCCGGCTCGGTGATCCACGCCTGCCACACGAACAACATGAGCGAGATGGGCGGGCTGCGGAGGACGATGCCGGTCACCTTCTGGACCTTCACCATCGGCTCGCTGGCGCTCGCCGGCGTGCCGCCCCTCGCCGGGTTCTTCTCCAAGGACGAGCTGCTCGTGGCGCTGGAGCACGATCACCAGTGGCTCCTGTTCTGGCTGCTCCTGGGGGCCGCCGCGGTGACCGCCTTCTACACCGCGCGGATGGTGCTCCAGACCTTCTTCGGCGCGTACCGCGGCCACGGGCACCCCCACGAGTCGCCGCCCACGATGACCGGGCCGCTCGTGGCCCTCGCCGCCGCCACGGTCGTCGTCGGCTTCCTCGGGTTCGCCGGCACCGGCGCGCCGTTCTTCGACTGGGTCTACCTGGAGGAGCCGGAGGCGGTCACGTTCGTGCCGTGGGTGGCCCTGCTCTCCACCGGCGCCGCGCTCCTCGGGCTCGCGGCCGGCTACGTCGTGTACCGGGAGTGGCGCGAGCCGGACCCCATCACGAGGCTCGGGGCGCTGTACCGGCTCCTCGCGAACAAGTACTACCTGGACGACCTCTACTGGCGGGGCATCGTGCGGCCGGTCCGGGACGGCCTCTCGGCCGCCGTGAACTGGAGCAACCAGGTCATCCTGGACGGCATCGTGAACGGGGCCGCCAGGGTGGCGAGGTGGTTCTCGGAGGGCGTCCACGTCTTCGACCAGGAGGTGGTGGACGGCGCGGTGAACGGCCTCGGGCGGACGGCCGGCTTCACCGGCGGGGTCCTCCGGTACGTCCAGTCGGGGAACGTCCAGCGCTACGCCGCCTTCCTCTTCGCGGGCGTGGTGATCCTGGCGGTGATCTTCACGAGGGTCTGACATGAGGATCTCGGACGGACGACAGAGGGAGCGTCGATGAGCACCTGGGAACGGTCGGCCATCACCATCGCCACGCTGCTGCCGCTCGTGGGGGCGGGGGTGATCGCGCTCGTGCCGAGGGATCGGGACCGGCTGGTCCGAGGCCTCGGCATCGTGTTCACCGGCGCCGCGATGATCGTGGCCCTGGCCCTGGCGGCGGGCTTCGACTACGGGGCCGCTGGCGGGCTGCAGTTCGAGCTGAACACGAGGTGGATCCCGGCCATCGGCGCCCGGTACCACGTCGGGATCGACGGGATCAGCCTGCCCCTCTGGGTCCTCACGTTCGTCCTGTCGTTCCTGTGCGCCGTGTACACCTGGCGGTACGTGCCGAGCCCCGGGAAGACGAAGGCCTTCCTCGCGCTGACGCTCCTGCTCGAGACGGGGATGGCCGGCACCTTCATCGCCTTCGACCTGATCCTGTTCTTCATCTTCTGGGAGCTCGTGCTGGTCCCGATGTACTTCCTCATCGGGATCTGGGGAAGCGCGAACCGCGAGTACGCGGCGATCAAGTTCTTCCTGTACACGCTGTTCGGGAGCGTGTTCATGCTCCTGGGGTTCCTGGCGATGTACTTCAAGTCCAGCCCCCACACCTTCGACATCCTCCAGCTCCAGGCCTACGGGGCGAGCGGCGGCTTCACGCGCACCTTCCAGCTGATCGTGTTCGGCGCCGTGGCCCTGGGTCTCGCGGTGAAGGTCCCCATGTGGCCCTTCCACACGTGGCTCCCCGACGCCCACACCGAGGCGCCGACCATCGGCTCCGTGCTGCTGGCGGGGATCATGCTGAAGATGGGGACGTACGGGTTCGTGCGGATCGCGCTGCCGATCCTGCCGGAGGGCGCGAAGGCCTACGCGCCCTGGATCGGGGGGCTCGCCGCGATCGCGATCGTGTACGCGGCCCTCGCCTGCCTCGCGCAGAAGGACCTGAAGCGGCTCATCGCCTTCTCCTCCGTCGGGCACATGGGGTTCGTGATGCTCGGCATCGCCACCCTCACCGACGTGGGGATCAACGCCGCGATCTTCGGGATGGTCGCCCACGGCCTCATCACCGGGATGCTCTTCTTCTGCGTGGGCTCCGTGTACGACCGGTACCACACCCGCATGATCGCGGAGCTCGGCGGCGGCCTCATGCAGAAGCTGCCCTACCTCGGCGGCATCTTCACCTTCGTCGCCATCGCCTCCCTCGGCCTGCCGGGGCTCGCGGGGTTCTGGGGCGAGGTCATGGCGCTGCTCTCCGCCTACCGACCGGCGGAGGTCCTCGCCGACCAGCTCCCGCTGTTCCGGGCGTTCATGGTGGCGGGCGGCATCGGCACCATCCTGACCGCCGGCTACTTCCTGTGGATGATCCAGCGGGTGAACATGGGCACGGTGCCCGAGCGCTGGCGGGAGTCGCCCTTCCCGGACGTCGTGGCCGTGGAGTGGGTCTCGTGGGTGCCGCTCCTGGTCTCGATCGTGGCCCTCGGCGTCTTCCCGCGGCTGCTCATCGGCATCACCGATGGGCCGGTCGGCTCCCTGATGGGGCTGTTCGGCGGATGAGCGGGGACCCGGAGGAGCGCCGATGACCCAGGCGATCGACGTCCACGCGATCCTGCCCGAGCTCATCCTCTCGGGCACGATCGTGCTCGTGCTCCTCGTCGACGCCTTCGTGGAGCGACGGTCCTGGGTGGCGATGCCCCTCGGGCTCGTCGGGGTCGTCGCGGCCCTGGTGGCCGCCCTCACGCTCGTCGGCGCCGACCGCTCCACCTTCGGCGGCGCGTTCCGGGTGGACGACTTCGCCGTGCTCTTCAAGGTCTTCTTCCTCACCGTCGCGGTCCTCGTGCTCGCGATCAGCCTCCGGTACTTCCGCGACGTGGGGCGCTATCAGGGCGAGTACTACTTCCTGCTGCTCACCTCGTTCCTGGGCTGCGTGCTGATGCCCTCGGCCCGGGATCTGCTCGTGCTGTTCATCGCGCTCGAGCTGGTCTCGGCGCCCGGCTTCCTCATGGCGGCCCTGCGGAAGCAGAGCCTGCGCTCGAACGAGGCCGGGCTGAAGTTCTTCCTGATCGGCGTGCTCTCGACGGCCGTGATGCTCTACGGGATGAGCCTGATGTACGGCGTCACCGGCACGACGAACCTGCAGGAGATCGGGGTGGCGCTGGGTCGGGACCTGCCGGCCGGCAAGGAGACGCTCGCCCTGGCGTCGATCCTGCTCATCACGGTGGGGTTCGGGTTCAAGGTCTCGGCCGTGCCGTTCCAGTTCTGGGCGCCGGACACCTACGAGGGCTCTCCCGTGCCGGTCGCGGCGTTCCTGGCCACGGCGTCGAAGGCTGCCGGGTTCACCGGCCTCCTCCAGCTGATGTTCGTGGCCTTCCCCGCCGCGTACGCGTTCTGGACTCCGATCTTCGCGGTCCTGTCCATCATCACGATGACCGTCGGGAACTTCGTGGCCCTCCAGCAGAGCCAGGCGGTGCGCCTGCTCGCGTACTCCAGCATCGCCCAGGCCGGCTACATGCTGCTGCCGTTCGCCCTCGTCACCGCCGACGTGGGGCGGAACCGCGAGGTGTTCGCGGCGGCCACGAACTACCTGCTGATCTACGCGGTGATGACGCTCGGGGCCTTCGCCGTGGTGACGGCGGTCTCGCGCGAGTCCCGCGCCCTCCCCATCTCGGACTTCGCGGGCCTCGCGCGCCGGGCGCCCCTCCTGGCCGTCGCGATGACCGTGTTCATGGTGTCCCTCGCCGGGATCCCGCCCATGGGCGGGTTCTGGGCCAAGTTCCTCGTGTTCCGCGCGGCGATCGATCGCGGCGGGATCGGGGTGGTGCTCGCCGTGGCGATGGTCCTGAACTCGGTGGTGAGCATCTGGTACTACCTGGCGATCCCGCGGGCCATGATCTTCCAGGAGCCGGAGCGGGAGCGCCCCCTGGCGGCGCCGGCGCTGGTCACGGCCGTCACGGCCCTCGCCATGGTGGCCGTGCTCGCCATCGGGGTCTA
>BEHO01000103.1 GCA_002898915.1 bacterium HR12 | reverse complement strand
ATACCGACGTCTCGGGCCCGGACGCTCCCCGGACCCGTCCCATCATCTGCGTGATACGGTCGATGACGATCGCGAGGAGCAGGATGCAGATCCCCGCCACCATCCCCCGACCGGGATCGTGCGAGAGCCCCTGGATCACCTCGTACCCGAGCCCGCCGCCGCCGACGAGCCCGGCGATGATGACCACGGAGAGCACCATCATCACGGTCTGGTTCACCCCGAGGAGGATCGAGGGCCGGGCCAGCGGCAACTGCACCTTCGTCAGCACCTGCCAGCGCGTGGACCCGAACGCGAGGGCGGCCTCCACCGTCTCCCGGGGCACCTGCCGGATCCCCGTGTCGGTGAGGCGGATCCCGGGCGGCAGCGCGTAGACGAGAGCGGCGATCACCCCGGGCACGCGACCCACGCCGAACAGGGCCACGACCGGGACGAGGTAGACGAACTGCGGCATCGTCTGCATCGCGTCGAGGATCGGCCGCAGGGCTCGCTGGACGCGGTCGTCCCACGCCGACCAGATCCCGATGGGGATCGCGAGCACCACGGACGACGCCACGGCGACGATCACCTGGCTGAGGGTGTCCATGGAGATGTCCCACATACCGACGAGGCCGACCCCCGCGATGCACGAGAAGCTGAGCACCGTGAGGCCGGGTCGGCGCGACACCTTCCACGCGGCGACCGCGGCCGCCCCGGCCACCATCCACCACGGCACCCCGAGGAGCAGGTCCCGCAGGGGATCGAGGCCGAAGCGGATCATCGAGGCGGTCATGGCCTCCGTCACGTCGCTCACGTGCAGGGTGAGCCAGGCCACGGCGCGGTTCACCGGGTCCGAGATCGAGAGGGCCCACGTCGAGGGGAAGTCCTGCTGTCGCAACACCTCCCGTCCGACGAGCACGGCCGCGCTCGAGCCCACGACCATCACGGCCCACGGGGCCCATAGGGGGAGCGCCCGCGCCCCGATCCGCAGCCGGCTCGCTCCCCGGCGGCGCCGATCCCGCTCACCCCATCCCATCGTGACCCGGTCGAGCACGATGGCCAGGAGGACGATGGCGATGCCGCCGGCGAGGGCCTCGCCGACGTCGCGCCGCTGGAGGGCGTTGTAGACGACCCGGCCGAGACCGCGGAACCCGACCGACGACGCGATCACGACCATGCCGAGGGCCATCATGATCGTCTGGTTCACCCCCAGCATGATGTGGGGCTTGGCCAGCGGCAGCTGGACCTTCCGCAGCATCTGGCGTCGGGTCGCGCCGAAGGACTCGGCCACCTCGATCGCCCCGCGGCTGACGAGCCGCACGCCGAGGCTCGTCAGCCGGATGGCGGGCGGCACGGCGAACACGATCGTGGCGATGAGCGCCGTCGTCGTCCCGATCGAGAACAGGAGCACCAGCGGGACCAGGTACGAGAAGGCGGGGATGGTCTGCATGCCATCGAGCACGGGACGCAGCAGCCGGTCCACGAGCGGACGACGGCCCGCGACGATCCCCAGGGGGATCCCGACGGCGAGCGCCGCCACGACCGCCATCACCATGAGGGCCAGCGTCTCCACGCTCTCCGGCCAGAGCCCGAGGAGCGCCATCGAGCCGAACCCCGCGGCGGCGAGCAGCCCCTTCCGCCATCCGGCGAGGACGCCGGAGACCAGGGAGAGCGTCACGATGAGGCCGAACCACGTCATGCGCGAGAGCACCCGCACGATGCCGTCGAAGGACACGTTCACCAGGTCCTTCAGCGGCACGAGCACCGCGCGGAACAGGGGATGGGTGCGCTGGTTCGTGATGACCCAGTCCTGGAAGGCGTTGAAGCTCTTCGCCAGGTCGATGACCCACCGCTCGGGGAACCCGTCCGGGAGACGCAGGCCGAGCGCGACCACGGCCCCGAGGGCCAGGAGCCACGCACCCCGGCGCGCCCACGTCCGCTGCGCGGACACCCCGACGGGGGGTCGGGAGACCGTCGCGACGCGTGGCGGACCGCCCAACCGCCGCTCCATCAGGGCGCGTCCTCGACCATCGCCTCGAGGACGGCGGCCCGGTCCACCACCCCGATGGCGCGACCCCCCTCCACCACGCGAACCGGCGCGTCGCTCCGGGCGAGGAGGGGGAGCAGCTCGACGAGGAGCGTGTCGGGCGAGACGTCGCCGGCGAACCTGTGGACCCCGTTCGGCGGCTGCATGATCGACCGCGCCCGCAGCACGTGCGAGCGGGGCACGTCCCGCGTGAAGTCGGCCACGTAGGCGTCGGCCGGGTGGATCACCACTTCCTCGGGCGTGCCGACCTGGACGAACCGACCGTCCTTCATGACCGCGATCCGGTCCCCCAGCTTCAGCGCCTCCATGAGGTCGTGGGTGATGAAGATCATGGTCTTCCGCAGCTCCCGCTGGAGGCGCAGGACCTCGTCCTGCATGTCCCTCCGGATCAACGGGTCGAGGGCGCTGAAGGGCTCGTCGAACAGCATGATCTCCGGGTCCGTCGCGAGCGCCCGGGCGAGCCCGACCCGCTGCTGCATCCCGCCCGAGAGCTCCTCGGGGTAGGCGTCGGCCCAGCCCTCCAGGCCCACGACCTCGAGGACCTCGTGGGCACGGCGGATGCGCTCGGCCCGCTCCACGCCCTGGATCTCGAGGCCGAACGCGACGTTGTCGACGATCCGCCGATGCGGGAGCAGCCCGAAGTGCTGGAAGACCATGCTCACCCGGCGACGGCGGAGATCCCGGAGTCGATCCCCGTCGAGGGCGCCGATGTCCTCCCCGTCGATGAGGATCGTCCCCGCGGTGGGCTCGTGGAGCCGGTTCAGCATGCGGACGAGGGTCGACTTGCCCGAGCCCGACAGGCCCATGACCACGAACACCTCGCCGGGCGCGACGTCGAAGGACACACCTCGGACCGCGGCCACGCATCCCGTCCTGGCGAGGAGCTCGCTCCGGGGCAGGTCGGCCTCGGGCGACCCCACGATCCGCTCCGGCCTCGGCCCGTACACCTTCCATACGTCCCGGCACGAGACCGTCATGCTCGATCCTTCCACCCGCTGACCGCTCTCCCCCTTCGTGACCCTCGGTCGCCCGCGCGAGCATGGGCGACGAGCACGGCAGGGACAAGCCGATGGTTGCGGAGCCTGCAACCAGCGGCGCGCGCGCCGCGACCGCATCCCGCAGACTCCCGGCAACGATGGGTTCGCGCCACTACGACGTCGTGATCGTGGGCGGCGGCTCGGCCGGGAGCTGCCTCGCGAACCGGCTCTCGGCCGATCCCGGCACCCGGGTCCTCGTCCTCGAGGCCGGCCGCCCCGACCATCGCTTCGACATCTTCATCCACATGCCGGCCGCTCTGGCGTTCCCCATCGGGAGCCGCTTCTACGACTGGCGCTACGAGTCCGAGCCGGAGCCGTTCATGCACGGCCGGCGCATCTACCACGCGCGCGGGAAGGTCCTCGGCGGCTCGAGCTCGATCAACGGCATGATCTTCCAGCGCGGGAACCCCATGGACTACGAGCGGTGGGCGTCCAACCCGGGCATGGAGACCTGGGATTACGCCCACTGCCTCCCCTACTTCAAGCGCATGGAGAACTGCCTGGCGGCGGCGCCCGGCGACCCGTTCCGCGGACGCTCGGGCCCGCTCGTCCTCGAGCGCGGCCCCGCGACCAACCCCCTGTTCGGCGCGTTCTTCGAGGCGGTCCAGCAGGCCGGCTACCCCCTCACCGACGACGTGAACGGCTATCGGCAGGAGGGGTTCGCGCCCTTCGACCGCACGATCCACCGCGGCCGGCGCGTGTCGGCCGCCCGGGCCTACCTCCACCCGGTCATGGGGCGGCCGAACCTGGAGGTCCGCACCCGGGCCTTCGTGACGCGCGTGCGGTTCCGGGGCACCCGCGCCGTGGGGGTCGAGTACGTCCGGGGGCGCGGAGGGGTCGAGCGCGTGACGGCGGGGGAGGTGATCCTCTGCGGCGGGGCGATCAACACGCCCCAGATCCTCCAGGTGTCCGGCGTGGGCAACGCCGACGAGCTGCGCGCGCTCGGCGTCGAGGTCGTCCACCACCTGCCGGGCGTGGGCGAGAACCTCCAGGACCACCTCGAGGTCTACGTCCAGTACCGGTGCAAGCAACCCGTCTCGGTCGCCCCCTACCTGCGGTGGCGGTGGCGCCCCTGGGTGGCCCTGCAGTGGCTGCTCTTCCGCTCCGGCCCTGGCGCGACGAACCACTTCGAGGCGGGGGGGTTCGTGCGGTCCAACGACGAGGTCGACTACCCGAACCTCATGTTCCACTTCCTGCCGATCGCGATCCGCTACGACGGATCCGCGCCCGCCGGCGATCACGGCTACCAGGTGCACATCGGACCCATGTACTCCGACGCCCGGGGGTGGGTGAAGATCAAGAGCCCCGATCCGCGGGTGAAGCCGCGGCTGCTCTTCAACTACCTCTCGACGGCGAAGGACCGACGCGAGTGGGTCGAGGCCATCCGCATCGCCCGGCACATCCTGAACCAGCCGGCGTTCGACCCCTTCAACGGCGGGGAGCTCTCCCCGGGCCCGCGGGTCGAGACCGACGAGGAGATCCTCGACTGGGTCGCGCGCGACGGCGAGACGGCGCTCCACCCCTCCTGTACCTGCCGGATGGGGATCGACGAGATGTCGGTCGTCGACCCCACCACGATGAAGGTGCACGGCCTCGAGGGTCTGCGCATCGTCGACGCCTCGGTCTTCCCCTCCATCACCAACGCCAACATCTACGCCCCGGTGATGATGGTGGCCGAGAAGGCCGCGGACCTCATCATGGGCAACGCACCGCTGCCCCCCGCTCAGGTGGAGTTCTACCGCCACCGGAAGGACACCTGACCCGCCGACGGCCCGCGTCAGTCGGACGACCGTCGCGGACCGCACGCCCCGCGGGGGTCGCGCCGAGGCGACCTCAGTGATCCACCTCCTCGGGGAGCTCGTACCAGCGCACCCGTTCGCCCACCCGGGCGCGGAGCTTCCAGCGCAGGGTCTTCGGCACCTCGTCCGCGTGGCGCCGGAGCGCGAGCGCCTGCTCGACGGGATCGAACGGCGCCCCGGCGGGCACGAGGCGCGCGAGCTCGCCGCGGAGCAGCTCGGCCACGCGGTCCAGGTTCCGGGTCACGGTGCGCCACCAGCCCCAGTCGTCGGCGACGACCCCGCCGATCCGCGCGAGGCCGATCGTCCCGGGCTCGTCCCCCTCGCGGACCTCGAAGGCCGCGAGCAGGTACCCGATGTCGTGGACGTCCTTCTCGTTCAGCTGCACCACCTGGAGCTTGGAGAGGAGCAGATCGGCGACGTCCAGCGTGAGGGGCATCCGGTCGATGCGATCCCGGAACTCGAGCACGTGGCACATCTGGAGCCGGTCCATGATGACGTCGACCGCCGGCGCGCCGCCCGATCCCACGAAGTAGAGCTGCTTGTGCCCGTGGAGGGCGTTGAACCGCCGATCCCCCTCGAACCCGAGCTC
>BEHO01000102.1 GCA_002898915.1 bacterium HR12 | reverse complement strand
GCGACCTCTTCGAGGCGCTCGCCCTGGGCGAGGACGACGGTCAGCTGCTCGAGGGGCGGGCCCTGAGGCTCGGGGTCGATCTCACCCAGCCGCACGTGGTGGCGGCGTTCGAGGTCGCCGAAGGGGCGGCCGGCGCGGACGTCGACCGCCTGTGGTCGGCCCTGCGGCAGGATCTCGTGGGCGGGTTCCCGGGCTCCCTGGCCGCGCATCGGGACCACACCCTCACCGCGCTCTTGCGGGTGGCCCCGGCGACGAGCCTGGATCGGCTGGCGGAGCGCCTCTGCGAGCTGAAGCGGCCGCACGAGCGGCGCCAGGACGTGCTCGTATCGGTGGGTGTGTCGCGCCTCTGTCGAGCCGTGGACGAGTACCCCGACGCCTTCGAGCAGGCGCGGCACGCGTTGCTCATCGGTCGGGCGATGCGCGGGCCGGGCTCCGCGGTGACCTTCGACGAGCTCGGTGCGCAGTGGCACCTCTTCCACGTGGCGCAGCAGCAGGTCCGCGACGTGTACCAGGAGCGCCTGCAGCGCCTCGTGGAGCACGATCGGGCGAAGGGCACGCACCTGTTCCGTACCGTCGAGGTGTACCTGGAGTGCATGGGGAACGCGAAGCTCGCGGCGGAGCGCCTGTTCGTCCACCGGAACACCCTCCGCCTCCGGTTCCAGAAGATCCGGCAGGTCGCGGAGCTCGATGTGACGGACCCTGGCCGGTGGTTCGATCTGATGATGGCCCTGCGGATCATCCGGCTCCGGGAGCTGACGGCGCGCGCCGGACACGGTGGCGCGCGCGGCGGGGATCGCGGGAGCCCGCGGAGCGGCGGGGGTCCATGAGGGCGCCCGGGCGAGATGCGCGGCCGGCGTGGGGGGCACGTTCCTGACGGGATGAGGACCGGAGGGGAGGACCGGAGGAGATGACGAGAGCGCCGGACACGGTGGGGGAGATCATGACGGTGAACGTCGTCGGGGTCGGGCCCGACGATCCGGTGACGGACGCCATCCGGGCGATGGTGGACCACGACATCGGGTCCGTGCTGGTGATCGAGGGTGACCGTGCTGTCGGCATCTTCACCGAGCGCGACCTGACCCGCCGGATCCTCGGGGATCCGGACCTGCTCGGACGGCCCATGCGGGAGGTGATGTCGGCGCCGGTGCACGCCGTCCGACCCGACACGGATATCCAGGCGGCGTTCGACCTCATGAACGCGAAGGGGGTCCGGCGCCTGGCCGTGCTCGACGGCATGCGGCTGGTCGGGATCGTGACGGAGCGGGATCTCATGCGGTGGGTGAGCGCCGTCGCGGCGGAGTAGCCGGGCGGAACGAGCGCAGACCGGTGGAAGGAGGGAGGACGTGAGCGAGGTTGGGGCCATCCTCGAGCGGTGGCGGAGCGAGGGCATCCGGTTCGTCCGGTTCGAGCTGCCGGACATGCACGGCATCTCGCGCTCCAAGACCGTGCCCATCGAGCACGCCGACGGCTTCGCGGAGCGGGGGCTCAACATGTACGGGGGGACCGCGGTCCTGGACACCCGCTCGGACGTGGTCCCCGGGACCCTCTACAACGAGGAGCGGATGTACGGCGACCAGCTGCTGCACCCTGACCCGGACACCGCCGCGGTCGTGCCGTGGGTCGAGGCGACCGGTCGTTTCATCTGCGACGCGACGTGGTACGACGGGAGTCCCCTGGAGGCCACGCCGCGCCACGTGTACCGGCGCGCCCTCGAGCGCTGTCGATCGATGGGCTTCGAGCCGGTCATCGGGACCGAGTACGAGTTCTACCTGCTGGACGGTGAGACGCACGAGCCGCTGTTCGACGGCTACCACATCTTCAACACGGTGCGGAACGACTACGTCCCCACGATCCGACGCATCCTCGAGGAGATGCCGCGGATGGGCGTCTCGGTGATCACGGCGAACTGCGAGTACGCGGGCTCCCAGTGGGAGATCCCGTGCGCTGCGGGGCGCGGGATGAAGGGGCCGGACGACGCGTTCACCTTCCGCAACGGCGTGAAGGAGATCGCCCGGCAGGATGGGCTCCTCGCGACCTTCATGTCGAAGCCCTTCGCGAACTCCGCTGGCTGCGGGAACCACACGCACATCTCCCTCCTGCGGCTGGACGACGGCACGAACGCGTTCGGCGACGACGGCGACGCGATGGGGATCTCCGAGACCTGTCGGTACTTCGTCGGGGGTCTCCTGCGGTACGCGAAGGCCATCGACGCCGTGATCGCGCCGACGGTCAACTGTCACCGGCGACGCCGGCGTCACACCTTCAGCCCCACCAACGTGTCCTGGGGGCTCGAGGATCGCTCGGCGCTCGTGCGGGTGAAGGGTGGCTCGCTCCAGTCCCGACACCTGGAGTACCGGGCGCCCTCCGCCCTCGCGAACCCCTACCTGATCGGGGCGGCGCTGCTGCAGGCCGGCCTCCAGGGCATCGAGGATCGTCTCGAACCCGGCCCGACGTCCAAACCCGGGATCCCGGCCGAGGACGACGACGACTTCGAGAAGCTCCCGACCTCGATCCACGAGGCCCTCGATGCGTTCGAGGCGGAGCCGGCCACCCGCGCCTTCTTCGGCGAGGAGTTCGTCACCGCGTACCTCGTGATGCGACGGTACGAGCTCTCGCGGTTCAACGACTGGGTCACCGACTGGGAGCGGGCGGAGTACCTGGAGCTCTTCTAGCGGGCGAACGGGAGGCTCGGCCCGCCGGGTCCGGGTCGGATGGCCTCATCGGCCGCGCGGAGCGTGCGCATCATGGTCGGGGATGGCTTCCCACGACCGTGGGGTCCGCAGGCGTCTGCTCGCGGCGGCGCTGTTCGGCGTGGGGTGGGTGCTCCTCGCCGGTGCCCCGGTGGCCCTCCCCGCGCTCGCCGTCGTGGCGCTCGTGTACCTCGTGCCTCGGCTCCTCGCCGTCGTCCTCCGCGGGGAGCCAGAGCTCGCGCACCCGGATCTCGCCCTCGTGATCGTGGCGAACGCCCTCGCGGTCCTGGCGGTACAGCTCCTCCTCGCGCTCCAGGGAGCCGCCTGACGGGACCGGAGGCGCCCTGTTCAGCGTGCACAGGGCGCGGTGCGGGATGTGGGCAGGCCGCGCGCCGCTCGGTCTTGCCCGGCGGAGGAGGACCGCCCTACCCTTAGCGCGGTCCGACGATGCCCGGGACGCCGCGCCCGCGGGGAGGGGGCCCGGGCGAGAAGGGGGTGGATGGATGGCGACGCAGGACGTGTTCATCCGCAAGTCGTCCGGCCTCACGCGGCAGATCAGCGCCCGTGACGCCCTCATGTACTGCGCGATGAACCCCGGGCTCCTCTACGCCCTCGTGTACATCGTGTGGGCGCCCGCCTTCTTCCCCGGGGCGCACATGGGGATCGGCGTCCTCTTCGTGCTGCTGATCTTCCCGATCGCCGGTCTCTACTGGTACTTCTCGGTCTCGATGCCGCGATCCGGCGGGGAGTACATCTACATCAGCCGGACGCTGCACCCGAGCCTCGGTCTGTTCGCGTCCTTCGCGATCAGCATCACGGCGCTGTCGTGGACCGGGCAGATCCAGGACTGGTGGATCCGGTGGGGGCTCGCCGATGCGATCCGGGCGGTCGGGATCTCCAGCGGGAACCAGGGGTGGATCGATCTCGCCAACTTCATCGACCAGCCCATCGTCCGGTTCCTGCTCGGCACGGCCGCGCTCGTCCTCACGGGGTGGCTGTTCCTGAAGGGCGCGAAGGCGATGATGCGGGTCTCCTACTGGGCCGTGGCCTTCGCCTGGCTCGCCGTGGCGATCCTCGGGTTCCTGCTCGTGGTGACCGGGCAGGACGGCTTCCGGGAGAACTTCAACCGTCTCTCGGGAGCCGAGTACGACGCGATCCTCCAAGCCGGCAAGGAGGCGGGGGCGATCTTCGGGATCTCCTTCGTCCCGCTGATGTACGCGGCCGTCACGTACATCAACCTCAACACGCTGGGGCAGACCTTCTCCGCCAACCTCGCCGGCGAGATCCGTGGCGTGGGGAAGTCCCAGGCGCTCGCCCTGTTCGGATCGCTCGTCATGCAGATGGCGATCTGGTTCGCCGCCTACATGCTCGTCTACGGGATCGTCGGCACGAACTTCATGCACTCCCTGGACGCCATCTGGGCGAACGATCCGTCCAAGCTGCCGCCAGCCCTGGTCCACGAGCACACCTCGAGCGAACCGGTGCCGATGCTGCTCATCGCGTTCATGACGGGGAACCCCATCCTGCAGCTGCTCTTCGGGCTCTGCTTCATCGTGGCGACGTGGGTGTCGCTCGCGGGGCTCGGCTTCGCGCCGATCCGCAACGTGTTCGCCTGGTCCTTCGACCGGCTGATCCCCACGAAGTTCTCGGAGATCACCACGCGGTACCGGGCGCCCCTGTGGGCCATCGTCGCGGTGATCGTGGCCGCCGAGGTGTTCCTGTGGCTCGGGATCTACAGCCCCGCGTACTCGAGCGCGATCCTCTACACGATCGTGGCGTGGTTCGTGGCGTGGATCGTCCTCGGCATCGCGGGGATCGTGTACCCGTACCGTCGTCGGGAGCTGTTCGAGGCGGGCCCGCCCGCCACGCAGCGCCGGATCGCGGGGATCCCGGTGATCTCGATCCTGGGGTTCCTCACGCTCGCCGTGTCCATCTTCACCGAGTGGGCGGTGGCGCAGCCGTTCTTCACGGGGAAGGCGGAGCCAAACCAGTACCTGACGGTCCTGGGGATGCTGGTGATTCCTCTCCTGATCTACGCGATCGCGCACGTGTACCACTCGAGCAAGGGAATCCCGCTGAAGGTGCAGTTCTCGCAGGTTCCCCCGGAGTGAGAGGGGGATCGGAGCGGGTGAGGGGGTCACGTTCGGGCGGCGCGACCCCCTCGCCCGCGCCCCATGGCTGCCCCGTGAGGAGGTAGGAGACCGGTGCTGAAGCTCTTCTTCGCGACGGACGTCCACGGCTCGGAGACCACGTTCCGCAAGTGGTTGAACGCGGCCCAGCACTACGGCGCCGACGTCCTCCTCATGGGCGGGGACCTCACGGGCAAGATGCTGGTCCCGATCGTGGAGGAGCGGGACGGCTCCTACACGGCCCGGTTCGAGGGGAGCGTGGTCCGGGTGGACGACCAGCGGGGGCTCGCGGAGCTGGAGAAGGCTCTGCGCCAGCGCGGGTACTACACGCAGCGGATGACGCCCGAGGAGAAGGCGCGCTACCAGACCCCCGAGCAGGTCGAGGAGCTGTTCCGCACCCACATGGCGAAGGTCCTCGAGGGCTGGGTAGGTCTCGCCGACGAGCGCCTGGACCCCGAGAAGACCCCCGCGATCTGGATGCCGGGGAACGACGACCTCGACTTCATCGACGAGTACGTGAACCGGAGCCGAGCGATCCAGAACGGGGACGGTCGCGTGATCGAGATCGACGGGTACTACGTGCTGTCGATCGGGAACGCGAACATCAACCCTTGGAACTGTCCGCGCGACGTGACGGAGG
>BEHO01000101.1 GCA_002898915.1 bacterium HR12 | reverse complement strand
TGGCCAAGGACGAGATCCTGGCGGTCGCGAGCGCGACCGGTCGGGACGCCGTGTGGGCGCTCGGGACGCTCGGCGCGTTCCTCTCGGCCCTGTACGTCGGGCGGCTCTTCAGCCTGGCGCTCCTCGGGCGGCCCCGCAGCGACCGGGCGCTGCACGCCCACGAGTCCCCGGCGGTGATGCTGGTGCCGCTCGTGGCGCTGGCCGCCGGGGCGCTCGGGCTCGGCGCGCTCGCGGCCGACCCCGTGGGCGGGCCCCTCCCGTCCTTCCTCCGACCGGTCCTCGGCGAGGTCCCCCACGGGGAGGCCGGTCTCCCCGAGGGGATGCTCGTGGCGATCTCCCAGGTCGCGGCCCTCGGGGGGCTCGGCCTGGCCTGGTACCTGTACGCCTCGGGGCGGGTGGCCTGGCTCGAGCTGCGGGAGCGGCTCGGGGGCGTGCCGCGCCTGCTCGCGCGGGGGTTCTTCGTCGACGACCTGTACCGGGCGGCGGTGGACGGGCCGCTCGGCGCGGCGGCCGCGATCGTGGACGGGTTCGTCGACGCGCGCGTCGTGGACGGCGTGGTGAACGGCGTCGGGCGGCTGGTGGCCCGGCTCGCGGCGGTCGGCCGGCGGGTCCAGACCGGCCTCGTCCGCTCCTACGCCCTCGCCTTCCTCCTCGGCGCGGTGGTGCTCCTCGCCTACGTGGGGGTGCGCCGGTGACGCGGTGGCTCACGCTCGTGACGTTCCTGCCCCTCGTCGGGGTCGCCGTCCTCCTCGTCGGGCGCGGGCTGCCGCCGCGGGCCGCGCGGTGGGTCGCGCTCGCGGTGTCGCTCGCCACCTTCGTGGTCTCCCTCGGGATGCTCGGACGCTTCGACCCCGCCGTGGCGGACTTCCAGATGGTCGAGGAGGCCTGGTGGGTGCGCTCGATCGGCCTGCGGTACCTGCTCGGCGTGGACGGGGTCAGCCTCTGGATGGTCGTGCTGACGACGTTCCTCGTGCCGATCGCCGTCCTCGCCTCCTGGAACGTGGAGGACCGTCCGCGGCTGTTCATGGCCTGCCTGCTGGCGCTGGAGACGGGGATGGTGGGCTCGTTCCTCGCCCTGGATCTCCTCCTGTTCTTCCTGTTCTTCGAGGCGATCCTGTTCCCCATGTACCTCGTCATCGGGGTGTGGGGGAGCGAGCGGCGGATCTACGCCGCGGTGAAGTTCTTCCTCTTCACGATGTTCGGCTCGGCCTTCCTGCTCGTCGCGATCCTCGTGCTCCACGCGCGGTCGGGAGCGCTGCCGGGCGGCCCCACCTTCGACATCCGGGCTATGGCCGAGCTGGACCTGCCGATCGCCACCGCCCGGCTCCTGTTCCTCGCGTTCCTCGTGGCCTTCGCGGTGAAGGTGCCCCTGTTCCCGCTCCACACCTGGCTGCCGGACGCCCACACCGAGGCGCCGACGGCCGGCTCGGTGATCCTCGCGGCGATCCTGCTGAAGGTGGGGGCCTACGGGCTGATCCGCTTCAACCTGGGGCTGTTCCCGGAGGCCTCGCGCGCGTTCGCCGGACCCGTGGTGGCGCTCGCGCTCGTCGGCATCGTCTACGGGGGGGTCGTGGCGATCGTGCAGCGCGACCTGAAGCGCCTCGTCGCCTACTCGTCCGTCTCGCACCTCGGCTTCGTCGTGCTCGGCACGTTCGTGTTCACCGGCCCCGCGCTCGCCGGCGGCGTCCTGCAGATGGTGAACCACGGGCTGTCGACGGGCGCCCTGTTCCTCCTCGTCGGGATGATCTACGAGCGGACCCACACGCGGGACCTGGCGCGGATGGGAGGGCTGTGGAGCACGGCGCCCCTGCTCGTCGGGGCGTTCCTGTTCGTGGCGCTGTCCTCCATCGGCCTGCCGGGGTTGAACAACTTCGTCGGCGAGTTCCTGGTGATCCTGGGGGCGGTGGGGCGCAGCCCGGTCGTCGGCGCGGTCGCCGCGAGCGGCGTGGTGCTCGCCGCCGTCTACCTCCTCTGGGCCTTCCAGCGCATGGCGACGGGGCCGACGCCGCCGGAGCACCGGGGGTACCCGGACCTCTCCCTCCGGGAGTGGCTGGTGCTCGCGCCGGTGCTCGCGGCGATCCTCGCGATCGGCGTGTACCCCAAGGTCGTCCTGGATCGGATCGAGCCGACGACCCGCCGCGTCCTCTCGGGGGTGGGGGCGACGCCGGTCGTGGTGCCCACGGCGCCCCTGGCGGTCGTGGAGGAGGAACCGTGAGGGTCGAGCTCGCGCCGATCGCGCCCGAGCTGCTCCTCGTCGGGGCGGCGATCCTGGTGCTCCTCGGGGGGGTGCTCCCGCGCCGCCCCGACCCCCTGGCGCACCTCGCGATCTCCCTGGCCGGGGTGGCCGGGGCGGCGACGGCCTCGGTCCTGCTGTGGTCCCGGGGCGGGGCGGCGGCGCTCGGCGGGATGGTGGCGGTGGACCGGTTCGGGGTCGTGGCCCGGCTCCTGCTCCTCGGGGTGGCGGCGCTCGCGCTGGTCCTCGCCCACCACACGTTGGCCCGCGACGGCGAGCTGCGACCGGAGGTGCCGGCCCTCGTCCTGTTCGCCACGGCGGGCATGACGCTCCTCGCGGTCGCGGCCGATCTCGTCACCGCCTTCGTCGCCCTCGAGGTCCTCTCGCTCTCGCTCTACGTCCTCACCGGCTCCTCGCGCAGGCTCGCCTCGATCGAGGGCGCGATGAAGTACTTCCTGCTGGGAGCCTTCTCCACCGCGTTCTTCCTCTACGGGGTGGCGATGGCGTACGGCGCGACGGGGACGACGTCGCTCGGCGGGATCGCCCGCGCCCTCGCCGGACGGACCGAGACCCCGGTCATCGCGCTCGTCGCCATGGCCCTGCTCGCGGTGTGGTTCGGCTTCAAGGTGTCGGCCGCGCCCTTCCACATGTGGACGCCCGACGCCTACCAGGGCGCGCCGACCGCGGTCACGGCGTTCATGTCGGCGGGCACGAAGGTGGCGGCCTTCGCCGCGCTCCTCCGGGTGTTGGACGTCGCGCTCCAGCCGCTCGGGTGGGACTGGGCGCCGGTCGTGGCCGCCCTGGCCGCCGTCTCCGTGGTCGTGGGGAGCGTCCTCGCCATCGCCCAGACCGACGTGAAGCGCATGCTCGCGTACTCGAGCGTCGCCCACGCCGGGTTCGTGCTGATCGGGGTGACGGCGCCCGGCGCGCCGGGGATCGACGCCGCCCTCTTCTACCTGCTCGCCTACGCCCTCATGATCGTCGGAGCGTTCGGCGTCGTCGCCCTCGTCTCGCAGGGGGAGCGGGGCACGTCCCTCGAGGACTACGCCGGGCTCTACCGGCGGAGCCCCGCCCTCGCCGGGCTGCTCTCGGTGTTCCTGCTCTCGCTGGCGGGCGTTCCGCCCACGGCGGGGTTCATCGCCAAGGTGAGCGTGTTCCGGGCGGCGGTCGAGGCCGGCTACGGGTGGCTCGCGCTGGTCGGGGTGCTCGCGAGCGTGGCCGCCGCGTTCTTCTACATCCGGCTCATGGTGTTCCTGTACATGCGGGAGCCCACGGGCGACCGGGAGCCGGATCCCGCGCCGCTGCCCCGCCTCGTCCTCGCCATCCCCGCGGTGGGGACGCTCCTGCTCGGCGTCCTGCCCGGTCTCGTCACCGACGTCCTGGGGAAGGCGGCGGTGCTCCGATGGTGAGAGGCTGGAGAACGTGAGTCGGCTGCAGATCCCCGGCCTCGGGCCCCTCGACCCCGCGCTCGAGGCGGACGTCGGCGCCCGCCTGGAGGAGGTCGAGGAGGCGCTCCGGAAGGCGGTCGTGGCCGACGGGGGGCTGCTCGGGCGGACGGCCCCGTACCTGCTCGAGGCGGGGGGCAAGCGCTTCCGGCCGATGCTCGTGCTGCTCGCCGGGCACTTCGGCGACCCATCTGACCCGCGGCTGATCCCCGGGGCGGTGGCCATCGAGCTCGTGCACGCCGCCACCCTGTACCACGACGACGTGATCGACGAGGCGGACTCGCGCCACGGCGTCCCCTCGGCGAACGTGCGGTGGAGCAACACCGTGGCCATCCTCACCGGCGACTACCTGTTCGCGCGGGCCTCGGAGATCTGCTCCGACCTCGGCCCCTCCGTCGTCGCGCTGCTGGCGCGGACCATCGCCACGCTCTGCGACGGGCAGATCCGCGAGGTCGAGGCCTCGGGCGATCTCGGCCACACCGTGGAGGCCTACCTCGAGATCATCCGCCGCAAGACCGCGGCCCTCATCGCGACCTCGTGCCGCCTGGGGGGCATGCTGTCGGAGGCGCCCCCCGAGCGCATCGCCCTCCTCGAGGCCTACGGCGAGGCCCTCGGCACGGCCTTCCAGCTCTCCGACGACATCATGGACGTGACGGCGAGCGCGGAGGAGCTCGGCAAGGAGCCGGGGGTGGACATGCGCGAGGGCGTGTACACGCTGCCGGTCCTGCTGGCGCTGCGGGAGGGGCCGGAGGCGGCCGAGCTCGCGGCGCTCCTCGGGGACGGTCCGCCGAGCGAGGAGCGCGTCGCCCGGGCGCTGGAGATCGTCCGGCGGCCGGAGGTCCTCGGACGGGCTCGGGCGGCGGTGCGGGCCGAGGTCGACCGGGCCCGGGGGCTCGCCGAGCGCCTCCCGGACGGCGCCGCGCGGGCGGCCCTCCTCGAGCTCGCCGAGTTCCTGGCGGTCCTGTGCGGGGCGGGACGGGTGTGAGACCTTGCTAGAATCGCGGCGCTCGAGAAACCGTTCACAAGCGTGGAGACCTACTACCAGTCCTACGGGGTCGTCCTCGCGGTCCTGATCGCCGGCGTAGGGCTCGTGGCGGTCGCGTTCGGGGCCGCGGCGCTGCTCGCACCCCGCCGTCCGCTCCCGACGAAGCTCACGACCTACGAGTGCGGGATGGACCCGGTGGGCGAGGGCTGGTCCCAGACGCAGATCCGCTACTACGTCTTCGGGTTCCTGTTCGTGATCTTCGACGTGGAGTCGGTGTTCCTGTTCCCCTGGGCCCGCGTCTTCGAGGGGCTCGGCATGACGGCCGTGGTCGAGATGGCGATCTTCATCGCGGTGCTGGCCCTCGGCCTCGTCTACGCGTGGCGGAAAGGGGTCCTCCGATGGGTGTGATCACCGAGCAGCTGGGGCTGGGCGACATCCAGCCGATCAGGTTCGTCCTGAACTGGGGCCGGAGGTACTCGCTCTGGGTCTTCAACTTCGGCCTCGCGTGCTGCGCGATCGAGTTCATCGCGGCGTCGACCTCGCGGCACGACTTCATCCGGTTCGGCGTGATCCCCTTCGCGCACGGCCCGCGGCAGGCCGACCTCATGGTCGTGTCGGGGACCCTGACGGACAAGATGGCGCCGGCGGTCAAGCGGCTGTACGACCAGATGCCGGAGCCGAAGTACGTGATCTCGTTCGGGTCGTGCGCGAACTGCGGCGGCCCCTACTGGGACTCCTACGCCGTGACCAAGGGCGTGGACCAGATCATCCCCGTGGACCTGTACCTGCCCGGCCGCCCCCC
>BEHO01000100.1 GCA_002898915.1 bacterium HR12 | reverse complement strand
CCCCCCCGGGCGCAGGAGGTGGACAGCTCGCCCTCGGGGACGTCCTCGGGGATGGCCCGCTCCCGGTGCACGCGGTCGAAGCGCTCTTCGGCGGCCCGCCCCGCTCCCCGCCCATGGTAGAGGTCGACGACCTCGCGGGCCAGGCGCCGCTTCTCGGCCCAGGGGTCGAGCGTGCCGTCCGCCAGGCCGGCGGCCACCCGTTCGGTCTCCGCGGGGTCGGTGAAGAAGTCGAGCGTCAGACGTCGGTACTCCACGATCAGCTGGTCAGGGATCCGGACCAGCTTGCCGAACATGGAGTCGGGGTCCTCGGTGATGCCGATGTAGTTCCCCAGGGATTGGCTCATCTTCTGCACGCCGTCCGTCCCGACCAGCAAGGGCATGGTCAGGGCGACCTGGGGCTCCTGCCCGTGGGCCCGCTGCAGGTCCCGGCCCACGAGGAGGTTGAACAGCTGGTCGGACCCCCCGAGCTCGACGTCGGCGCGGACCGCCACCGAGTCCATCCCCTGGAGCAGCGGGTACAGGAGCTCCATGACCGTGATCGGGCGGCCCTCCGCGTAGCGCTTGGCGAAGTCGTCCCGCTCCAGCATCCGGGCCACGGTCGCCTGGGCCGTCATGTGGAGGACGTCCTCCATCGTGAGCCGTTCGAGCCACTCGGAGTTGCGGCGGAGCTCCGTCCGCTCGCGGTCGAGGATCCGCCAGAACTGGTCGAGGAGCCGCTCGGCGTAGGCCTCGACCTCCTCCTTCGAGAGGCGGGGACGCGTGTCGCTCCTGCCGGAGGGGTCCCCGACCCGGGCGGTGAAATCGCCCACGATGAGCACGGCCACGTGGCCGAGATCCTGGAACTGCCGGAGCTTGCGGAGCACCACGGCCCAACCGAGCGTCACGGCGGGCGCGGTCGGGTCGAGGCCGAGCTTCACGCGGAGCGGCCGGCCGAGCTCGAGCTTGCGGGCGAGCCCGTCCTCGGGCACGACGGCCGCGACGCCGGCGAGCAGCTGGTCCAGGTCGGCGGGGCCCATGGGCGTCGGGATGCTACCAGCCCGCCCCGCCGTGCGAAGATGGCCGTATGCGGCGGCTCGCGACCTGTCTGTGCGCGTTGGCGCTGCTCGCGGCGGCCTGTGACCTGCCGACGCTCGAGGAGGAGCGCGCGCACGCGCAGCGGCTGCCCCAGACCTCCTTCCTCTACGCCGCCGACGGGAGCCTGATCACGACGCTCCATGCCGGGGAGGATCGGGTCGTGGTCCGCTGGAAGGACATCCCGCCCGCGATGGTGGACGCCACCGTGGCCATCGAGGATCAGCGGTTCTTCGACCATGCGGGGGTCGACCTCAAGGCGCTGCTCCGGGCGGCGTACGTGAACGTCACCGAGGGCAGGATCGCGCAGGGCGCCTCGACCATCACCCAACAGCTCGTGAAGAACCTCTACCTCAGCAGCGAGGAGACCCTGGCGCGCAAGCTCAAGGAGGCCTACCTCGCCTGGCAGCTCGAGCAGCGGCTCACGAAGGAGCAGATCCTCACCCGCTACCTGAACACCGTCTACTTCGGCAACGGCGCGTACGGCGTCCAGGCGGCCGCGCGGACGTACTTCGGCGTGGACGCGAAGGACCTGACCCTGCCGCAGGCGGCGCTCCTCGCGGGCCTGATCCGAGCGCCTGTGGACTACGACCCCTACACCCATCCCGTCCGCGCCCTCCGACGCCGCAACCAGGTCCTCGACGCCATGCTGGAGCAGGGCCGCATCGGCCGAGCCGCCCACGACGCGGCGGTGGCCGCGCCGATCGAGCTCGCGGATCCCGACGAGGACGAGCGCCGGTACCCCGCCCCGTACTTCGTCGACTACGTGAAGGAGTGGTTCCTGTCGAACCCGCGCTTCGGGGACACGGTGGGCGAGCGGTACGACCTCCTGTTCAAGGGGGGACTGCGCATCTACACGACGCTCTCGCCGCGCCTCCAGACCTTCGCCGAGCGGGCCGTCCGGCAGGTCCTCCCCTACGAGCGCGATCCCTACGCAGCGTTGACCGCGATCGATCCCCGCACCGGGTTCGTGCGGGCCATGGTGGGGGGACGCGACTACTTCGACGAGGACGATCCCTTCGCCCGGGTGAACCTCGCGACGGGCGGCAGCACCGGGCGGCAGGCCGGCTCGGCCTTCAAGCCGTTCGCCCTGGTGGCCGCGCTCGAGAACGGGTTCACCCCCTCCTCGCCGCTGAACGGGTCCTCCGCCGCCGTTCCCCTTCCGGACGGGACGGTCTGGCGACCCGGGAACGCCGAGGGGAGCGCCTACGGCACGATCAGCCTGGAGTCGGCCACGGTGAACTCGGTGAACGTGGCCTACGTGAACCTGGAGATCGCCCTGGGTGGCGGCGATGCCTGGAAGGGAGCCGAGAAGATCGTCGAGGTCGCCGAGCGGATGGGGATCCGTTGCTGCCCGCGCACCACCGAGCCGGACGAGCCCCTGCAGGCGGTCCCGGCGGCGGTGCTCGGCTCCAACGAGGTCAACACGCTCGAGATGGCCTCGGCGTACGGGACGCTCGCCTTCGGCGGCGCGCACGTGCACCCGACGCCGGTGGAACGCATCGAGACCGCCGACGGACGGGTCCTCTACGAGGCGCCGAGGAAGGCGGTCCAGGTCGTCGACCCCGCCGTGGCGGCCGTCGCGGTCGACGTCCTGGAGAAGGTCGTGCAGTACGGGACGGGGACGGCCGCCCGCCTGTACCGGCCCCAGTTCGGCAAGACCGGCACGGAGGACCTCTACCGCGACGCGTGGTTCGTGGGAGCGGTGCCGCAGCTCGTGGCCGCGGTCTGGGTCGGGTTCCCCCAGGGTCAGATCTCGATGCAGTACCCCACGACCCGCATCCGCGTGTACGGGGGCACCTGGCCGGCGCAGATCTGGCACGCCTTCATGTACAACGCGACGAAGCACATGCCGGTCCGCGACTTCCCCGAGCCGGAGGGCGGCGTCCGGTACGTGACCGTGCGGATCGACGTCACGCAGGGCTGTCTCGCGAACCCGTACACGCCGCCGGCCAACATCCGCACGGTGCGCTTCATCGCGGGAACCGAGCCCACGGAGGTCTGCACGGAGCCGAGCACCTACCAGCGGCTGACGGTGCCCTCGGTGATCGGGATGGACCGGGAGGAGGCCGTGAGCGCCCTGCGCGCGGCGGGCTTCGACGTCGCGGTGGAGCTCGTCCTGGCCGACGCCCCGCCGGGGACGGTCGTCGCCCAGGACCCCGCCCCGGGCGAGCGAGCCCTGCAGACCAGCACCGTGACGATCTCCGTGGCCGAGGCCCCCTCCCCGTCCCCGCGCTCCGGCACGGTCCCGGACGTGATCGGTCGGACCGAGGGCGCCGCCACCGCCGCGCTGCGCAACGCCGGCTTCCGGGTGGCCGTCTCCTACCAGGAGGAGTGCGACCCGGATGCCGAGGGCTGCGACTACCGTCGCGGCATCGTCTGGGCGCAGTCCCCCGCCGCGGGGAGGCGTGCCGAGATCGGCTCCACCGTCACGATCGTCGTGAACCCGTAGGCCGCCCCGGCGACACGAAGGGGTCGCCGGCGACGAAGAACCGCCAGGGCCGCTCGGTGCCGTGGTTGATGCCGACCCGGGTCGTGACGGCCACGCGTGCCTCGGGGACGGGTTCGCCCTCGTGCAGCCGGATCTCCGGCCCCAGCACCAGGTCGGCGCCGTCGTGCTCGCGCGTGAGGCCGAGCGCCTGCGCCAGTCGGCCCGGGCCCGAGCAGAGGAGCCTCGGGTCGTCCGTGCCGCGGCGCTCCGCCATCGCCTCGAGCCCCTCGATCGGCTCTCCGGCGCGCAGGAGGACGGCGGCGCCCACCCCTTCCGGGCCGGTCACGACGTTGAGGCAGTGGTGCATACCGTACGTGAAGTACACGTACAGCCGACCCGGCGGCCCGAACATCGTGCGGTTCCGTTCCGTCGGTCCGCGGTAGGAGTGGCTCGCCGGGTCGTCCGGCGCGTAGGCCTCCACCTCCACGAGCCGCACCGCGAGCCGACGCCCGTCCGCCAGCCGGCGGACGAGGATCCGCCCGAGCAGGTCGCGCGCGACGGCGGTCACGTCGCGATCGAAGAACGACCGCGGGAGCGGCCGACCGAGCCTCACCGTCCCTTGCGCAGGAACCGCCGCAGGCGTGCGAGCGGCCACGCGTTGATCACCTCGTCCTTCGTGAGCCAGCCCCGCTGCGCCGTGGCCACGCCGTAGCGCATCACGTCGAGGTGGGGGGTCGCGTGGGCGTCGGTGTCCACCGCGAACCGGACGCCGTACCGGCGGGCCCATGCGATGTGCTCGTCCTTCAGGTCCAGGCGGTCCGGGAAGGCGTTGATCTCGAGGGCGGTGCCCGTGCGGGCCGCCGCGTGGAACACCTCGTCGAGGTCGAACTCGATCGGCTCCCGCCGTCCGATCAGCCGCGCCGTCGGGTGCCCGATGATGTGGACGTGCGGGTTCTCCATGGCGCGGATCAACCGCCGGGTCATGGCGTCCTTGGGCTGGTTGAAGTGCGAGTGCACCGACGCGACGCACACGTCGAACCCCTCGAGGAACTCCGGTGGCCAGTCCACGCCCCCCTCGGGGTCGATGTTGAGCTCGGAGCCGTGCAGGAGCGTCATCTTCGGGTACCGCTCCTGGAGCGCCCGCAGCCGGCGCCGCTGCTCGAGCATCTTCTCGTCGGTCATCCGCTGCATCGCGAGGTTCGGCGCGTGGTCGGTCACCGCGTAGTAGGCGTACCCGCGCCGAGCGGCGGCCTCCAGCATCTGGTCGAGGGTCGCGAGTCCGTCGGTGAGGTTCGTGTGGGTGTGGAGGTCGCCGCGGATGTCACGCTCCGTCACGAGCTCGGGGAGGGTCCCGGCCTGGGCGGCCTCGATCTCGTCCCGGTCCTCGCGGAGCGTCGGCGGGATCCAGGGCAGCCCGAGGCGCTCGTAGACCTCCTCCTCGGTCGCCGCGACGACGAGCCGTCCGCTCTTCGCCCGGAACAAGCCGTACTCGTTGAGCTTCAGCCCCTTGCGGACGGCGATCTCCCGGATCCGGATGTTGTGGGCCTTGGACCCGGTGAAGTAGAGCATGGCGGCGCCCCAGACCTCGGGCGGGACCACCCGGAGATCGACCTGGACCCCCGCCTCCGTCACCACGGAGGACTTCGTGTCACCCTTGGCCAGGACCTGGCGCACCTCTGGCAGCGCGGTGAAGGCGTCCATCACCGGGCCGGGATCACGGCTCGCCACCAGGAGGTCGACGTCGCCGATCGTCTCGCACATCCGCCGGAGGGACCCGGCGTGGGCGACCCGCTCGACGCCCGGCACCTCCCGCAGGCGCTCCTCCAGGCTCTCGGCGAGGTCCAGGGCCACCGACAGCAGCACCCGCCCGCCGGCTCCCCGCAGCCGCTCGATACCGGCGCGGATGTTCTCGGCCGTCTTGGGCCCGAAGCCCCGCAGCCCGGCCAGCCGGCCCTCGTCGATCGCGCGGAGCAGCTCGTCGACGGAGGC
>BEHO01000099.1 GCA_002898915.1 bacterium HR12 | reverse complement strand
CGCGCCTCCAGGCCGCCGCCGCGCCCGGTCACATCGTCGTCGGCGCCGCCGTCTACGCGTCGACGAAGGACGTCATCGAGTACCGCGAGCTGGAGCCCCTCGAGCTCAAGGGCAAGCGTGAGCGGGTGCCCGCGTGGCGGGCCCTCCGCATCAAGGCTCGGACACGCGGCGAGCGTTCCCGCCTCGGCCTCGAGGCACGCCTCATCGGGCGGGACGAGGAGCTCGCCCTCATGGAGCAGACGCTCCGGCGGGTCGAGGGGGAGGGCCGGCCCGCCCTGCTGACCGTGGTCGGGCCCGCCGGCGTCGGGAAGTCGCGCCTCGTGTCCGAGCTGGAGCGCCACGTCGAGGCGCTCCCGCAGACCTTCTACTGGCGTCGCGGGCGCTGCCTGGCGTACGGGAACACCTCCTACTCGGCGCTCGCCGACGCGATCAAGGCGCAATGCGAGATCTTCGAGGACGATCCGGCCGAGACCGTGCTGCGCAAGGCCGACGCCGCGGTCCGGGAGCTCTTCGGCGACGGGGGCGTGGCGCCGCAGATCCGGGCGCTCGTCGGGGCCGGCGAGATCCTGGGGTCGAGCCGCGAGGACCTGTTCGACGCGTGGCGTCGCTTCCTCGAGCGGATGGCGGCCCGGTACCCGCTCGTGCTCGTCCTCGACGACCTCCACTGGGCCGACGATGGGCTCCTCGACTTCATCGAGCACGTGGCCGACTGGGCGCAGGGCCCGATCCTGATCGTGGCGACGGCGCGACCCGAGCTCCTCGACCGCCGGCCGAACTGGGGCGGGGGCAAGCGCAACGCCGCCTCGATCTCCCTCGAGCCCCTCTCCGAGGACGAGGGCGGGACCATGCTCGACGAGCTCCTCTCGAGCCCCATGCCCCCCGAGCTCCGCCGCGCCATCGTCGAGCGCAGCGAGGGGAACCCGCTGTTCGTCGAGGAGATCGTCCGCAAGCTGATCGACGACGGGGTCCTGCGGGCGACGGGGCCGAGCCGGTGGGAGGTGGCCAGGTCCGTCGAGGCGGTCGAGATCCCGCGCTCGGTCCAGGCCCTGATCGCGGCTCGCCTCGACGGCCTCCCGGAGGACGAGAAGGCGATCGTCCAGGACGCGGCCGTCGTCGGACGGGTGTTCTGGCTCGGCGCCGTGGCCGAGCTCGCCGGCCGGGATCCCGAGGAGGTCCGCGAGGCCCTCGGCCGGCTGCGGGTGAAGGACCTCGTCGTGCCCCACGAGCCCTCGTCCTTCTCCGACGAGCGCGAGTTCTCCTTCCGGCACAACCTCATCCGCGACGGCGCGTACGACTCGCTGCCGAAGTCGCTCCGGGCCGAGAAGCACACGGGGGTCGCTCGGTGGGCCGAGCGCCGGGCCGGGGACCGGGCCGAGGAGATCGCCGAGCTCATCGCGACCCACCTGCTCGAGGCCCTCCGCTACGTCGAGGAGCTGGGCGAGGTCGGCGCCGGACCCGTCGAGCTGCGCGAGCGGACCTTCCGCTGGACCCTGGCCGCGGGCGAGCGCACGTCCGCCCTGTGGCTGCGCAGGGAGGCGAACCGCTGGTTCCGCGAGGCGGAGCGGCTGGCGGACGAGCTGGGGCTCGGGCCGGAGGACCGGGTGCGCCTCGCGCGGGCCCATGTGCATGCGTCCTGGGGCGCCGACGGGATCGGCGAGACCGAGCGGGTCGTCCGTCGCGCCCTCGCGGTCTTCGAGGAGCTCGCCGATCCCGTGGGCACGGGGTGGGCGCACGCCCAGCTCGTCCCTCCCCTGCTCATGCAGGGGCACGACGACGACGCCGAGCGCGAGGGGCGACTGGCCATCGAGATCCTCGAGCCGCTCGGCGAGCGCGAGGAGCTCGCCGACGCGACGCACACCCTCGGGTGGTACCTGTGGCGGCGGGGACGATCCGCCGAGGCCGAACCCCTCCTCCGCCGGGCGGTCTCGATGGCCGAGCGGGTCGGCTCGCGCCTCGTCGCCGCCGAGTCCACGCAGAGCCTCGCCGTCTGTCTCGCGCAGATGGGCCGCTCGGAGGAGGCGCTGGGCACGATGGAGCGGGCGTACCGCCTGGCCAAGGAGACCCGGGACTTCGCCAACCTCATGCGCTGCTACAACAACCTGCCGTCGGTCCTCTCCGACCTCGCGAGCGACTTCGGGCGCGCCCTGGCCGTGCTGGAGGAAGGCCTCGAGGCCGCGCGCCGGGCCGGGGCGCGCGGACACCTCGGCTGGCTGACGGGCAGCCACGGCGACGTCCTGTTCCGGCTGGGCCGGCTCCGGGAGGCGGAGGCGGACCAGCGCGAGGCGATCGAGCTCGCGCGGGCGGTGGGCGACGAGCCGCTCATCGGCATGCGGCTGAGCGGGCTCGCGATCGCGCTCCTGTATCAGGGCCGGCTCGAGGAGGCCGAGGAGGCCCACCTCGCCTCCGTACCCATCATCCGGGCGAACCCGGAGCCCCAGAGCTGGGTGTACGTCCCCCTCATCGAGGGGTACCTGGCGCTCGCGCGGCGCAGGGACGAGGAGGCGGTCCGCGGGTTCGAGCGCACGATCGAGATGCTCGAGGCGTTCACGTTCGACGCAGCGCCGGAGGCCGTCACCGACCTGGTCCGGCTCCTCCTGCGCGCCGGACGCCGGGACGAGGCCGCCGCCCACCGGGCGCTCGCCGACCGAGGCCGCTCCCCCGCCGCCCGGGCGAACGCCGCCGTGGTCGACGGCCTGCTCGCGCCGGAAGCGGAGGCGGCGGCCGACCTGCTCCGCGGGGCCGTCGACACGTTCGACGCGATCGGGATGCGGATCGATGCCGCCCGCGCGAGGGTGGATCTCGCGCGCGCCGAGGCGCGGGGCGGTGACGATCCCCGCCCGACCCTCGACGCGGCCCGGCGCATGCTGTCGGACTGCCACGCCGGGGCGTTCCTCCACGAGGTCGACGAGGCGCTCGCGGCGACGCCCCCCTGAGTCCCACCCGCGGCTGCTAGCGTGGCGGCGATGGGCAGCGCCGACGCCACCCTCCGCCCGGGCACCACCGAGGTCCTGATCGTGGATCCGGAGATCCCGGACCCCGCCGCCATCGCCCGGGCGGCCGCCATCGTCCGCGCGGGAGGTCTCGTCGCGTTCCCGACCGAGACCGTTTACGGCCTCGGCGCGAACGCCCTCGACGCCGCCGCGGTACGGCGCGTCTTCGAGGCCAAGGGCCGTCCCGCGGAGGACCCCCTCATCGTGCACCTCGCTGCCGCGGAGGGCCTCGACCGCGTGGCCGGGGAGGTGCCGGGTCTCGCCCGTCGCCTGGCGGAGGCCTTCTGGCCCGGTCCGCTCACCCTGGTGCTGCCGAAGCGGCCCGCGGTCCCCGCCGAGGTGACGGCGGGGCTCCCGACCGTCGCCGTCCGCGTGCCCGCGCACCCGGTCGCGCTCGCGCTGATCCGCGCCGCCGACGTCCCGGTCGCGGCGCCCTCGGCGAACCGGTTCGGCCGCGCCAGCCCCACCTCCGCCCAGCACGTGCTCGACGACCTCGAGGGCCGCGTGGACCTCGTCCTCGACGCCGGGCCCACGGCCGTCGGGGTCGAGTCCACGGTCCTCGACCTCACCCGAAACCCGCCCACGATCCTCCGCCCCGGAGGTGTGGCCCGCGAGGCGATCGAACGGGTCGCCGGCCGGGTCGCCGTCGCCGAGCTCTCCCTCCGGGATCCGGCGGGCGCGCCATCCCCCGGGCTCCTGGCGAGCCACTACGCGGTCACCCCCGAGCTCATCGTGGTGGAGTGCCCCACCGCCGTCGCCACGGCCTCCGCGCTCGCCCGGATCGCGGAGCTGGCACGGGCGGAGCGCGAGCGCGGCCGGCGCGTCGGGGTCATCCTCGCGGAGGAGGATCCGGTCGACCTCCCGCCCGAGGTCGAGGCCCGTCGGATCGGCTCCGCCGAGGATCTCGCCGCCGTCGCCCGCGGCCTCTTCGCCGCGATGCGCGAGCTCGAGGCCCTCGGGGTGGACGTGATCCTGGCCCGCACCTTCGGCGCCCAGGGGCTCGGCCTCGCCATCCGCGACCGGCTCCGGCGCGCCGCGACCCGCCTGCTGCCCGGCTGAGCCCGTCCCTCACCGGCCCGCCCGGCGCCGACCCGAGCGCGTGCTCCGCGCGCGGTAGAGCATCCGCTTGCGCGCCGCCCGGTCCTCGGGGTTCCGGAGCAGGAGCGCCGCTCGGGTGCTCCAGAAGTCGGCCTCCTCCAGGAGCTCCTGGGCCCGTGGCGAGCCCGGGGCCACGGTCTCAAGCCCGCGCGCGGCCGCCTCGAGGGCCCGCCGCGCTCCCTCCAGGTCGCCCGCGTCCGCGAGGCGTCGCGCACGCTCCCCCGCCTCCGCGGCGGAGAACAGGGCCACCTCCTCGGTGACGCCGTGGTCGGGCGTGGCCGCCGCGGCCTCGTCGGCAGCCACCAGATCGACCACGACGGGCACGCGAACCTCCCGCTGCGTCAGGGCGGACCCCACCCCCGCGTACCGCACCATCACCTCGGCGACCTGCCGCGCGCCGAGCGCGACGGAGCCGGGCACGCGGAGCCGGAAGACGACGCGCCTCCGCTCCTCCGCGAAGGCGTCGCCCAGGTGCACCCGGATCCCTCCGGGGACCGGGACGATGGGGACGTCATTCAGGACGCGGACCACCTGGGCGGCCTCCTCCGGGCGGATCTCGACGCCCACGTCCTGCGCGACCACGCCGATGAGATCCGAGAACTCCATGCCGAAGATGGCCGGAGCGTCGTCGGGCGTCTCCGCGAAGTGGGCGCTCCCCCCGCCCGCGTCCGCCATCGCCGTCATGAGCTCCTCGTCGAAATCGGCCCCCAAGCCGATCGTGGAGGTGGTCACGCCCTCCCGCGCCAGGGCCCGCTCCGCGAAGCCGCGCAGGCACGAGGGCGCCGTGATCCCGACGTTCGCGAGCCCGTCGGAGAGCAGGAGGACGCGTCGCACCCCGCTCCGGTCCGCGCCGCTCAGGACCTCGACCCCCTTCAGGTACCCGCCGGAGAGGTTCGTCGAGCCGCCGGGGCGGATCGCCTCGATGGCCTCGAGGAGATCGTCGCGGCGCTCCTCGACGGGCACGAGGGGCACGCGGACCTCCGCCTCCTCGTCGTAGGTGACGAGGGCGAGCTGGTCGCCCGACGCCATACGCCGCACGAGGAACGCCGCGCTCGCCCGCGTCACCTCGAGCTTGCGCCCGGCCATCGACCCGGAGCGATCGAGGACGAGCGCGATCCGGAGCGGTCGGCGGGCGACGGGCTCGAGGGCCGGAGGGGCCGTCAGTTCCAGCATGCACCAGAGGTCGTGCTCGGACCCCGCGGCGAGCAGCCGGCGCTCGGGTCGAACGATCACCTGCACGAGGGGGCCTCCTTCCCGCGCGTTCGGGCCGCGCGATCGGCGGGTACAGGTCTCGGCCGGAGTGTCGTTCGACCCACCGACACGAACGCGTGTTCGGCGACGCTCCTACGCGAGGAGCCCCTCCTCGACGATCTCCTCCTCCACCCGCATCCCCCGGCGGGCGAGCTCGGCGAAGAAGGGCTCGGTCGGCAGCGCCTGCTCCG
>BEHO01000098.1 GCA_002898915.1 bacterium HR12 | reverse complement strand
GGACCTTGAAAAGGAGGAAGGGGCGGCCTTCTGGCCGCCACTTCCGACTGCGTTAGCCGTCGCACATTACCAGCTCGGATCGTTGCACTCACCCAGGGAGTCGACGGCGCCGTAGCTCGAACCGGACCCGTAGGTCGTCCCCACCAGGGGGTCGTCGGCGATGCAGAAGAAGGTCCCGGACGCGCTCTCCGCCACCATCAGGACCGAGTCGTCGGCCGTGGTGTTGGTGTCCGAGCCGTCGACCACGCCGACGGCCACCTCGCCGACGGCCGGGTCGGCCAGGGGCACCCAGTTCAGGGAGGGCTCAATGGTTTCACCCTCCGTGTCGCTGAACCCGTTGTACGTGTCGCCGTCCGTGAAGTACGTCTTCGCGGCGGCCATCGCGTTCCGCAGGTCCGACTGGGCCCCCCGGTCCTGGGCCCGCTGGCGGGCGCCGAGGAACGTCGGCAGCGCGATGGCGATCAGGATGCCGATGATCAGGACGACCACCATCAGCTCGATGAGGGTGAAGCCCTCGTCGTCCCTCCGGCGCTCCCACAAACGCTGGAGCATGGAGCACCTCCTCCTTCCACTCGAGCACGCGCCCCCGTGGCGCGCGCCTCTTGCTGCATCGGCCGCCGCGGCTCGTTCCTTAACTCCTCCAGGACCGGCGCCGGCGCGGATGATCCGTTCGGGGTAGTCACCCGCGGGAGCCGCGCCCGGCCGGCGGGTCCGGGCCAACTTCGGCCCGTGCCGAGGTTCGGCCGTCAGGCGATGCCATGCGAACCACCAGCGACCGCGCCGGTCCAGAGGAACGTGCTCGTCGTCGCTACTGGATCAGGTTGATGATGTTGAACATCGGCATGTAGAGGGCGATGACGGCGGCGCCGACCGCCCCGCCGATGACCGCGATCAGCAGCGGCTCGATGAGGGAGGTGAGGGCGTCCACCGTCGCCTCCACCTCCGAGTTGTAGAACTGGGCGACCTTCTCGAGCATCGTGTCGACGGCGCCGGTCTCCTCCCCCACCGAGAGCATCTGCACCACCATGGGGGGGAACACGGCGTGCTTGGCGAGGGGCTTGGCGATCGACTCGCCCTCGCGCACGCTCCCCTTCACGTCCTCCACGGCCCGGGCGATGACCTGGTTGTTCACCGTCTCCTTCACGATCTCCATCGCCTGGAGGATGGGGACGCCGGACTTCAGCAGCATCCCGAAGGTGCTCGAGAACCGGGCCAGGGCCACCTTGTGGAACAGCGGACCGAAGACGGGGACCCGCAGCTTCAGCGCGTCCACCTGGGCCCGACCGGCCGGCGTCCGCTTGTAGCGGCGGAACGCGTACCGACCGCCGATCGCCCCGAGGAGCACGAGCCACCAGTACGTGCGGACGAGCCGCGAGGCGCCGAGGAGCATCCGCGTCGGCAGGGGCAGCGGGCTGTTCAGGCTGGCGTAGATCGTCTCGAACTGCGGCACGATGAAGAGGAGCATGGCCGCCATGATCAGCACGACGAGGATCACGACCACGACCGGGTAGGTCATCGCCGACTTGATCTTCCGGCGCAGCTCGACCTCGTTCTCGATCGTCTCGGCGACGTCGAGGAGGACGTCGTCCAGCACGCCCCCGGTCTCCCCGGCCCGGATCATCGCGACGAACAGGTCGTTGAAGGCCTTGGGGTGCTTGGCCAGCGCCCCCGAGAGGGAGGAGCCCTGCTCGACGTCGGTCCGGACCTGCACCAGGATCTTCGCCAGCTCCTTGCTCGCCGTCTGCTCGGCCAGGATCGAGAGCGCCCGCAGGATCGGCAGGCCCGAGTTCACCATGGTGGCGAACTGGCGGCAGAAGACCGCCAGGTCCTTCAGCTTCACCCGGCCCGGGCGGAGGTTGATCTCCATCCGGATCCCGGCGTTCGCCTTCCGGACCTCGATGGGGGTCAGGCCCTGCTCGCGGAGCTTCTGGAGGACGAGGAGCTCGCTGTCCCCGATCAGCTGCCCCGTGACCAGGTTCCCCGAGCGGTCCCGGACCTTGTACTCGAACGTGGTCGGCATGGCGCTCGCGCTCCTCGGCCTCAGTACTGGTACCCGCCGACGGACAGCCCGACGGCCGCCGCGGCCCCGGCGCCGGCCTGGTAGCCGGCGCTCGCCCCGCCGATCAGCCGGTTCAGCTCCTCGGGATCGTGGCAGCGCTCGTACGCGAGCTGCTGGGTGATCTTGCCCGCCTTCACCAGGTTGGCGAGGGCCTGGTCCATCGTCTGCATCCCGAACCGGCCGCCGGCCTGCATGATCGAGTAGATCTGGTGGGTCTTGCCCTCGCGGATCAGGTTCCGGACGGCGGGGGTGCACACGAGGACCTCGACCGCCACCACCCGCCCCCGACCGTCCGCCGTCTGGAGCAGCTGCTGGGTCACGACGCCCTGGAGTGTCGTGGCGAGCTGCACCCGGACCTGCTGCTGCTGGTGCGGCGGGAAGACGTCGATGATGCGGTCGATCGTCTGCGGGGCGTCCTGCGTGTGCAGGGTGGCGAAGACCAGGTGCCCCGTCTCGGCCGCCGTGATGGCCGTGGAGATCGTCTCCAGGTCCCGCATCTCGCCCACGAGGATCACGTCCGGGTCCTGGCGCAGGACGTGCTTGAGGGCGGCGGCGAAGCTGTGCGTGTCGGCGCCGACCTCCCGCTGGTTCACGATGCAGTTCTGGTGCTTGTGGAGGAACTCGATGGGGTCCTCCACCGTCATGATGTGGGCGCGGCGCTCGCGGTTCACGATGTCCACCATGGCGGCGAGGGTCGTCGACTTCCCGGACCCGGTGGGCCCCGTCACGACCACGAACCCGCGGGGGTAGCGGGCCAGGTCCGCCACCACGCTCGGCAGCCCGAGCTCCTCGATGGTCTTGATCTCGTAGGGGATCAGTCGGAACGCCGCCCCGATCGAGTCCCGCTGGAAGTACACGTTGACGCGGAACCGGGCCTTCCCGGGGAGCGAGTAGCTCATGTCGAGCTCGAGCTCCTGCTCCAGGCGCTCCCGCATCCGCTGCGGCAGGATCGCGTAGATCATCCCCTGGAGGCCCTTCGGGGTCATCACGGGGTACTCGTCCAGCCTGACGAGGTCGCCGTGGAGACGGATCGTCGGCGGAGCACCCGCCGTGAGGTGCAGGTCCGACGCTCCTCGCTCCAGGACGACCTCGAGGAGCTCGGGGATCGGGATCGCCACCTCCTGCTCGTCCGGCGCTGCGATGCTCATCATCACTTCACCACCCTCGCGATCTCCTCGATGGACGTGAGTCCCTGCATCGCCTTCATCAGGCCGTCGGCGCGCAGGTCGATCATCCCCTGCTCGAGCGCCACCGCCCGGATCGCCTCGGACGACGCGCGCTCCACGGTCAGCCGCTCGATCTCCTCGGACATCGGCATGACCTCGTACAGGCCGAAGCGTCCCCGGTAGCCGGTCCGGGAGCAGGCCTCGCACCCCACCGGGCGGTAGAGCTGGTGGATCCGCTCCATCTGCTCCTCGGTGAACCCGGCCTCCCGGAGCTCCTGCGGATCGGGGACGTACGGTTCCTTGCACCGGTCGCAGAGCCGTCGGGCGAGGCGCTGGGCGACCACGCAGTCGATGGCGGAGGCCACGAGGAAGGTCTCCACCCCCATCTCGGTGAGGCGCGTGATCGCGCTCGGGGCGTCGTTCGTGTGCAGGGAGGAGAGCACGAGGTGGCCGGTAAGGGCGGACTCGACGGCGATCATCGCGGTCTCGCGGTCCCGGATCTCACCGATCAGGATGATGTCGGGGTCCGCCCGCAGGATCGAGCGGAGGGCCGAGGCGAACGTGAGCCCGGCCTTGGGGTTGATCTGGATCTGGTTCACGCCCGGCAGGCGGTACTCCACCGGGTCCTCGACCGTGATGATGTTCCGGTCGGGACTGTTGACGATGTTCAGCGTGGCGTACAGGGTCGTCGACTTCCCGGACCCGGTGGGGCCCGTCACGAGGATCGCCCCGTAGGGCTTGCGGAAGGAGCGCTCGAACCGCCGGTAGGCCTCCTCCTGGAAGCCGAGCTCCGAGAGCTGGAGGAGGGCGTTGGACTTGTCCAGGATGCGGATCACGACCTTCTCGCCGTAGACGGTGGGCAGGGTCGCGAGCCGGAGGTCGAGCTGCCGGCCGGAGACCCGCATGCTCACCCGGCCGTCCTGCGGGACCCGCTTCTCCGCGATGTTCAGGTCGGCCATGACCTTGAGGCGGCTGATGAGGCCGTTCTGGATGTTCTTCGGCGAGTGCATGACCTCGTGGAGGACGCCGTCCACACGGAAGCGGATCCGCACGTCCTTCTCCGTCGGCTCGATGTGGACGTCGGAGGCGCGGTCGGCGACGGCCTGGGTCATGATGGCGTTCACGAGCTTCACGATCGGGGCGTCCTCGACGGCCGCCTCGACCTCCGTCAGGTCGCTCTCGGCCTCCAGCTTCTCGGCGGCCTCCGACGCGAGGGCCTCGACCTGCTCCCCCATGGCGGAGAACTTCTGGATGGCCTGCTCGATGTCCTTCGCCGTCGCCACCACGGGCTGGACGTCCCGCCCGGTCAGGGTCCGGATGTCGTCCAGGGCGTAGACGTTGGCGGGATCGGACATCGCCACGAGGAGCTTCCCGTCGCGCTCCCCGATCGGCAGCGCCCGGTAACGGCGGCACAGGGGCTCGGGCAGGAGCGAGGCCACCACGGGATCGATCTTCGTCTCCGAGAGGTCCACGAACTCCAGCCCGACCTGCTCGGCCAGGGCTCGGACGAGGTCCCGCTCCTTGATGTACCCGAGGTCGATGAGGGTCCGGCCGAGGGACCGCGGGGTCCGGCGATGCTCCTCGAGGGCGTGCTCGAGCTGCTCCGGGGTGAGGAGCCCCTGCTCGAGCAGGATCTGCCCGAGCTGCTTCGTCTTGCGCCTGGCCATCACCATGGCGAGCTACGCCCTTCGGTCCGGGTCGGCCTAACCATCGGCACCCTCGTCGCGCTCCTGAAGCAGCTGGGAGAACTCGCGCGCGAGGGAGAAGCGATCGATCTCCTCGTCCTCACCCGGCTCCTCCGAGGAGCTGGCCCAGGCGGTCGCGGCGGGGGTGCGCTCGGGCTCCGTCGGCCCCTCCGCCCCCTCCGGCGCCGGGCCACCCTCCGGCGCCGGGCCGGCGTCCCCGGATGGGGGCTCGCCCGCTCCCGCCCCGTCCGGGCGGGGCGCGGCGGCGGTGCCGCCCTCGGGGCCGGCGGCCGAGATCCCGGCCTCGGAGGACCGGACGGGCTGCGCGACGGGGGGCGCGACGGGGGCGGCCTCGCGGGGAGGCGCCGACGGCGTCTCGGAACGGATCACGAGCGGGGGCTCCGGGCGGGGCTCCGGGTGGAGCGGCGTCCTCGGCTTGCCCACGGGCACCGCGGCCGGGCCCGACGTGGGCTCGGCGCGCAGCCCCTCGCGTCGGGCGCGGGCCTCCTCCGCCCAGAGCAGCGCGATCTCGATCTGGTCGAGGACGAACCCCGGCCGGACCCCGAGGCCCGTGACCACGAACCCGGCGTAGGCCCCGCGGCGGACGTAGGCCCAGATCTCCCCA
>BEHO01000097.1 GCA_002898915.1 bacterium HR12 | reverse complement strand
GAGCGGGTTGTGGTCGGCCTTGGGGTCGGCCTCGACGTACGTGACCCCGGGGAACCGCTCCGCGTACTCGCGGATCCGCCCGCGCTTCACGTTCTTGAGCTCCATCACGAACGCGAGCTTCTCGCGGTCGATGCCCGCGGGGTCGTAGATGAAGCCGTTCGAATCCGAGAGCGTGATCGGCTTCGCCCCGTAGTCGAGGAGCTTCTCCACCGTGTACTGGGCCACGTTCCCGCTGCCGGAGACGAGGCAGACCTTGCCCTCCAGCGTCTCGCCGCGGGTCTCGAGCATCTCCTCGGCGAAGTACACGGCGCCGTAGCCGGTGGCCTCGGGCCGGATCAGCGAGCCGCCCCAGTCGATGCCCTTGCCGGTCAGCACGCCGGTGAACTCGTTCCGGATCCGCTTGTACTGCCCGAAGAGGTACCCGATCTCGCGGGCCCCGACGCCGATGTCACCGGCCGGGACGTCCGTGAACTGGCCGATGTGCCGCTGGAGCTCGGTCATGAAGGACTGGCAGAACCGCATGACCTCGGCGTCGCTCTTCCCCTTCGGGTCGAAGTTGGCGCCGCCCTTGCCCCCGCCGAGGGGCAGGGTCGTGAGGGCGTTCTTGAACACCTGCTCGAAGGCCAGGAACTTGAGGAGCCCGAGGTAGACGGTGGGGTGGAAGCGGAGCCCGCCCTTGTACGGCCCGATCGCGCTGTTCATCTCGACGCGGTACCCGCGGTTGACCTGGATCTCCCCGCGGTCGTCCACCCAGGGGACCCGGAAGATGATGACGCGCTCGGGCTCGATGATCCGCTCGAGGATCTTCTCCTTGCGGTACTCGGGGTGGCGCTCCAGGGCGAGCTCGACGGACTCCGCGACCTCCCGCACGGCCTGGTGGAACTCGGGCTCGCCCGGGTTCTTGGCTACGACGTCGGCCATCAGCTCATCGACGTACCTGCTCATGCGCTGTCCTTTCCGGGTGCCGGATGCCTGATCCCCCTGCGATGGACGGCCCCGGCCGCGTCGCCGGGGCCGGGTGCTGCGGGAGCGTTCGTCTCGGTCCCCTGGGCCTCCTCATGTCCGATACCTCAAGGTTCGCGCATCGTGCCGGGGCGCCAAGGGGCTGGATGGCCCGCCTCGCCGCGGCCGATTGGACATCTCGGCACCCGCGTTCCCGCCGCTCCCAGGCGGTCTCCGTAGACTGACCGCGTGGGCACGGTCCTCCTCGTCCTCTCCGCCCTGGCCATCGCCGTCGTCATCGCGTGGCTCGGCATCACCGCCCTTCGGGCGGCCTCCGGCCCGGGTCCTCGCGGACGGGTCGAGCCGGAGGACGTCGAGGAGCTCGACGTCTACCTGGTGTGCGGGGAGTGCGGGACGGAGCTCAGGATCACGCGGCTCGGCGAGCTCCAGGTGCCGCGGCACTGCGGGGAGCCGATGCGCCTGGAACGGCGGTCCCGCGAGGCCTGAGGCCTCGTTTCCACGCTGTGGAAAACCCCTGTGGAAAGTTACAGCGCTGTGATTCCGCTGCTCAGCGCCACTGGGTGGCGGCGATGAACCCCGCCGCGATGAAGCCGAGGCCCACCCAGAGCCATAGGGGCTGGCCCCCGCCGGGCGTGAGGCCCATGTAGTTGAGGACGATCACCGCGACGCCGACGGCCATCAGCCCGAGCACGAGGAACCCGTACCACCGAGGGCTCTCCTTCGGGCGGGGCTTCGGCGGCGGGGCCGCGTACGGCCGCTTGCGCGCGCGCTGACGGGACCTGGAGCGGGGCATGGCGCCGCGATGGTACCGCGCGCGGGACCGGGTCGTCGGCCTCGGGTCGCGTCACCCGGTCGGTCTCAGCACCTGGCGGTGCCGCCCGACGGCCCGCACGGCCTCCTCCGAGATCGGCAGCGGGATCCGCTCCCCGCCGGCCCAGGCGCCGAGGAGGTCGGCCCAGGCCGGCGAGCCGGGGTGCCCGGATTGACCGGGCGGGTGGACGAGGCTGGAGCCGTCCGGGGTCGAGAGGTCGTGGATCTGGCGGCACGAGGGTACGACGACGGCCTCGTATCGGCGCTCCGGCTCGTAGGCGCCCTGGAGGACGGTGTCGTCGTCGCCGCCGAGGGCCACGACGCCCGCGGAGAGGAGCTCGCCGAGGCCGGGGACGGCGGCGAGGGGCGAGGCGAAGACCGCGCGGTGGAGGTCACCCCACCGCCACCTGCTCGGGTCGGCGCCGAGGCGGGCCTCGAGCTCGTCGAGGGCGTCGTCGAGGGCGCGGCGGAGGACGTCGTCGCGGGCGGCCTCGCCGCCCTCGCCGAACCAGCGAGGGGAGGGATGGGCGAGGAGGTGGGGGAGCGTCTGGGCCCGCCAGCGGCCGGTGGACGTGGCCCGACCGTACGCGTGGGTGAACAGGGCGTCGCCGAGGGCGGGGCGGAGCGTGCGCTCGGCGATGCGGTGGCACCACGCCGCGTACAGACAGGCCGCGGCGGAGTCCCGGCCGAGCTCGCCGTCCCAGCCGCGGAGCAGGGCGAGGGCCCGGGCCTGGCGCTCGTCGGCCGGCTCGATGGCGGCGAGGACGGCCGCCAGCTCCCGCGCGGGGATCGAGACCACGTCGACCTGCATCGCGGCGAAGGTCTCGACGGTGTGGACGGGCGCGGTCGCGAGGAGCTCCGCGATCCTGCGGATGCGGGAGGGCGGGGTCCAGTCCACGCCGATGAGGTGCGGGTAGCCGTCGTCGTGGATCCGGTTGTTCGCGGTGGCCAGGAACCCCTCGGCGGGGTCGGCGTCCCAGGGCAGCTCCTCGAAGGGGATCCATCCCGACCACTCGTGCTCGCCGTCCCACCCGGGCACCGGCATCGTGCCGTCCCATCCGCGCCGGATCGGGTACCGGCCGGTGCACTGGTAGCCGATGTGGCCGTCGCCGTCGGCGTAGATGACGTTCTGGCCGGGCGAGTCCCAGGTCCGCAGGGCCTCCCGGAAGGAGGCGAAGTCCACGGCCCGCGCCATGCGGACCAGCGTGACCGGGGGGATCGCGCAGGAGGCGCCGACCCATCGGAGCGCGTAGGTCTCGCGCACCCCGCCCTCGACCACCTCGGGTTGGGCGATGCCGACGACGTAGGCGCCGAGGATCGGTCCGTGGCGGGTCTCGCGCACCTCGAGGATCTCCGGCTCGTCCCGGCCGCGCACCGCGATCGGCTCGCGGTGCACGGTGAGCGGCTCCCAGGCGTCGCGGAAGCGCGCGGCCGCGCCGTCGGCGTCCAGGCGCTCGAGGTAGAGGTCCTGGGTGTCCCCGCCGACGTTCGTCAGCCCCCACGCGTGGTGGGGGGTCCGCCCGATGACGACGCCCGGGGCGAAGGGGAGGGCCACGCCGGCCGCCTCGTAGTCGGGGGACTTCAGGTGACAGGCGAACCAGAACGAGGGGACGAGGACGGCGAGGTGGGGGTCGTTGGCGAGGAGCGGGGCGCCGGTCGCGCTGCGGGAGCCGGCCACCACCCACGCGTTCGAGCCGCGGCCGGGCGGGCGCGGGGGCGCCTGCGCGAGGAGGTCGAGACCGCCCGGCCACGGTCGCCGCCCGGCGATGGGGAAGCGGACGTCCGCCGGCGGGCCCGGGAAGAGGTCGCGCACCGCCTCGGGGCCGAGGCGTTCGGCGACCTCCGCTCGGACCAGCTCCTCGTCGAGGTTCCCGGACAGGTTCCAGCTCATCCAGGCGCTGGCGGCCGCCCAGGAGGCGTCGTCCTCGGGCAGGTGGGGCTGGGCGCCGAGGATCGCGTACTCGACGGGCGGGGTGGCCATCGAGCGGAGCCAGGCGAGGGCCCCCTCGCGGTAGGCGGCGAGCATCCGCAGGGAGACCGCGTCCCACCCCGCCGCGATCGCGGCGCCCGCCCGGTTCCACCCCACGGTGCGGGCGAAGCGGTCGGCGGGCAGGGCGAGCTCGCCGAGGAGGCCGGAGAGGCGCCCGTTCGCCACGCGCAGGAGGAACTCCAGCTGGAACAGGCGCTCGGAGGCGACGACGAAGCCCTGGGCGCGGAGGAGGTCCTCGAGGGACGCGGCGGTGATGTGCGGAACGCCGTGCTCGTCGCGGAGCACCTCCACCGGCTCGGTGAGGCCGGGGAGCTCGAGCTCGCCCTCCCAGGGCGGCACGGCGGCCGCGGCGACCGCCCGGAGCTCCTCGAGGATGTCGACCATGCCCGCCGCGAGCCTACCCGTCGGCGCGAGGGGATGCAGGGGCGACCCGGCGCGTGCGATGATGCGGCCCGTGACCGAGCACCGGCCGTGGTTCGCCAGCTACCCGCCCGGGGTCCCGAGGACCCTCGAGCCCTACCCGGACCTCTCGGCCTTCGGGATGCTCGAGGCCTCGGCCAGGCGGTTCCCGGACCGCCCGGCGATCGCCTGGTTCGGGAGGCGTATGACCTATCGCGAGCTCCTCGGAGAGGTCGAGCGCGCGTCCGCCGTCCTCGCCGGGCTCGGCGTCGGTCGCGGGGATCGGGTGGCGCTCGTGACCCCGAACTGCCCGCCCTACGTGATCGTCTACTACGCCGCGGCCCGGATCGGGGCCGTGGTGGTGGGGAACAACCCCCTGTACACGAAGCGCGAGATGGAGCACCAGCTCCGCGACGCCGAGCCGAAGGTGGTCTTCGTGCTCGACCTCCTGTACCAGGACTTCGCCGACGTCTTCGCGGCGGTGGGGATCCCCGAGGTGGTCGCGCTCCGGCTGAACGACTACATGCCGTTCCCCAAGAAGCAGCTGGCGCCGGCGCTGCGGTTCAAGAAGGCCCAGCGCGAGGCCGGCAAACCCTGGCCGCCGATCCCGCCCGGCGCGAAGGTGAAGCGGTGGCACGAGCTCATGCGATCGGCCGGGCCCGTGCCCCCGGCGCCGGCGATCGACGTGGATCGCGAGCCGGTGGGGTTCATCTACACCGGGGGAACGACGGGCGTCTCCAAGGGCGCGATGCTCTCCCACCGCAACGTCGTGGCGAACGCGCTCCAGGGCGCGCGGTACCTCGAGCTCGAGGACGGGGCCGAGGCGATCCTCTGCGCCCTGCCCTTCTTCCACTCCTTCGGGATGCTCGCGATGAACGTGGCGATCGCCACGGCCGGCAAGGCGATCCTGGTCACCAACCCGCGGGACCTCCACCTGGTGCTCGAGGCCATCGCCCACGAGAAGCCGACGTTCGTCCCGGGCGTCCCGCGGCTGTTCATGGCCCTGAACGAGTCGCCCCTCACGCGCAAGTACGACCTGCGCTCCATCAAGGCCTGCGTCTCGGGCGGGGCGGCGCTCCCCTCCGCCGTGGCCGAGCGGTTCGCCGAGATCACCGGGGGCGCGACCCTGGTCGAGGGATACGGCCTCACCGAGGCCTCCCCCGTGACGCACGCGAACCCGCTGCGGGGGGCGCGCCGCTCCGGCATCGGCCTGCCGGTCCCCGACACCGACTGCAAGATCGTGGACCTGGAGGACCCCGACCGCGTGCTCGGTCCCGGCGAGCGGGGGGAGCTCTGCGTGCGGGGCCCCCAGGTGATGCTGGGCTACTGGCGTCGCCCCGAGGAGACGGCCCTCGCGATCCGCAACGGCTGGCTCCACACGGGGGA
>BEHO01000096.1 GCA_002898915.1 bacterium HR12 | reverse complement strand
GACTGGCAAGCCCTCAAGTGATCCCCCGGCCGGGCGATCATCGGAGGCCACGACGAACCGCGCTCGCCCGCCGCCCGTACTCCTCCGGGAGGTGAGGTGCGTGATGGGCAGACGGTTCCTCGGGCTGGCGGCGTGCGCGGCCCTCGTCCTTGCGGCCTGCGCGCAGGGCGGCTCGGGCGGGGATGGCGGTTCGGCCGGCGACGGCGGGGGAGGGGCGCCGCGGGTCACGATCGCGAGCCCCGCCGACGGGGCCGACGTGGCGTCCCCGATCCAGCTCCAGCTCTCGGTGCAAGGGGCCGAGATCGGCGATCCCTCGACGGGGCTCATGCATCTCCACGTGTACGTGGGGGACGCGGGCCAGCCCACGGTCCTCACGTCGACCACCGGCGAGATCCCCGCTCCCGAGGGCCAGCAGACGATCCGGGTCGTGCTGACCGAGCCGAACCACGACGAGACCGACGTCTCGGCGGAGGTCACGGTGAACGTCACCTCGGGCGGGACGACCGGCGGCGGCGGGTACACGAAGGGTGGAGGCGGCGGCTACGGGGGCGGATACGGCGGCGGATGAGGGCCACGGTCCCGCCGAGCGCCCCGAGCGCGGGGCTCGCCCGGGGGAGCGGCTCCTCCGCAACGGACCCGCCGCCCGCCGGCTCCACGCCGCCCTCTACCTCGTCACGCTGGCGCTCCTCGCCTCCGGCGTCGCGCTCCTCGGGGAGGGGATCCGGCCGCTGGAGTCGGTCTTCGGTGGCCACGTGGCCTCGGCCCGGGCGCACCGCGCCCTCGGCTCCGCGCTGATCGCCGCGGCGGTGCTGCTCGCCCTGACCCGTCCGCGAGCCGTCCGGTGGTTCCTCGCCGAGTCGGCCCGGTTCCGGCGGCGCGAGCTCAGTTGGTTCGCGGCCTACCCCACCTTCGTCCTCCGCCCCTCCCGGAACGCCCCCGCCCCCCACGAGGGGCACTTCGATCCCGGCCAGCGGGTCTTCAACCTGGTGGTGGTCGTCGCCCTCCTCGCGCTGTCGGCCACCGGGGTCCTGATGTCCTTCCCAAGAGCCTTCGTTCCGGCGGTGTTCGCCTGGAGCCTGCGGATCCACCGCGCCGCGACCTGGGCGCTCCTCGCGGCGGTGGCCGGGCACGTGCTCGTCGCCTCGGGCGTCCTCCGCGCCTACCGAGGCGTGTGGCGAGCGATGCACGCCGGCGGGCGGGTCCCGCGCGGGCTCGCCGAACGCCTCTGGCCGAGGTGGGCGGAGCGCGCCGCCCGCGCCGAGGACCGGGACGCCGGCTCACCCCCACCGGGCAGCCCACGGTCACGGGCCCGCGGATAGGAAGGACACGGCTCCCGGGAGCGAGGCCATCCGTCGGCTGCGGTACCCGATGGAGTCGCGGCGATCTGGGGGGCACGTGGGCCGTGTCGCTGCCAGGGGGTACGGTTGCGGTGCGGGGGAGCAGGAGGGCCGGGATCCGGTCGCCATATGGCTTGACATATGCCACTATGGGTATGTGGCCCGGAAGCAGGTGCTCGTGCAGCTCGACGACGAGCTCGTGGAGGAGCTGGACCGCCATGCGGCGCGTCTCGGCGTGAGCAGGAGCGAGCTGATCCGCAGGGCCGCCGGGGCGCTGCTCGAGGCGTTCGCGGAGGCGGAGGCCGAGCGGGAGATGGTGGAGTCCTACCGCCGCCACCCCGAGGATCCATCCGAGTTCGCCGCCTTCGAGCGCGCGGCCCTGGAGGCCTGGCCCGAGCCGTGAAACGGGGGGAGGTCTACTGGGCGTCCCTCCCTCCTCCCGCCGGCAGGAGGCCGGTCGTCCTCCTCACCCGGACGCGGGCGATCGCGGTGCGGACGCGGGTCACGGTCGCTCCGGTCACGAGGAGGGCGCGCGGCATCGCGAGCGAGGTCGCGCTCGGGCGCGAGGAGGGGCTCCCCGCGAGGTCCGTGGCGAGCTGCGACAACATCCAGACCATCCGCAAGGAGCTCCTCGACCCCGAGCCCGCGGGTCGCCTCGGGCCCTCGAAGATGCGGGAGCTGGACCGCGCGATCCGCTTCGCGCTCGGGATCCGCTGGTGACCGCCGGGCTCCATCCGGGCGGTTCCAGGTGGGGTCGCGTCGCTGCGGTGCGATCGGTCGCTGCGTAGGCGATAGATCCCCTCACAGGTCAACGGCGGGCTGGACGTGCCGGTTGCGTCGGTGCACACTGCGGGCAACCACAGGAGCGTCCCGAGGGAGGGGCGGATGCGGATCGGGCTCGTGGGGTGCGCGAAGTCGAAGCGGGCGGATCCGGCTCCCGCCCGGGACCTCTACGACCCCTCCGCGCTCTTCCGCGGCGCGAGGTGCTTCGTCGAGCGCAGCTGCGACCGTTGGTTCATCCTCTCCGCGAAGTACGGGCTCATGCGCCCGGAGCAGGTGATCGAGCCGTACGAGCTCTCGCTCACGGATGCGTCGCGGACGGAGCGGCGGTCCTGGGCCGCGCGCGTCCTGGGTCAGCTCGAGCGTGAGCTTGGGTCCGATCTTTCTCCCCACACGTTCGAGGCGCACGCGGGGAGCGCGTACCTCGATTTCGGCTTGGTCAGCGGGATCGAGGAGCGCGGGGGTCGGGTGGAACCACCTCTCCAGGGCCTCGGGCTCGGCAAGCGCCTCTCCTTCTACAGGAGGTGCGGTTGCCTGTGAGGGTCGAGCTCCTCCAGGTGCGGGACCTCGGCCTGCTCCGAACGGTGGCTCCACGTACAGCGGTTCGTCGCAGCCCGCACAGGCTCGCGATGGGGCCGGGGAGACGGCCGCGCGTAGGAAACGTGTCATCGGGTCGCGCTAACCTTCTGCGCAACGGTGGGCCTCCCCCTCGACGCGGACGCGCGGGCCGTGGCCCGGCGGCTTGGCCGGGGTAGCTCGGACCTGCCCATCGACGTTCTCCCCCTTTCGACGCGGGCACGGAACTGTCTCCGGCGGGCGGGGATTACCACGCTCCGGGAGCTCGTGCAGCGGACCCTGGAGGATCTCCTCCGGATCCCGGGATTCGGGGCGGGATGCTTGGCCGAGGTAAGCCGTGCCGTGGATCAGCCCGGACAGGCTCCCCGGACAGTGGCCGAGCGCCGGTCAAGGGTGTCCCTTCCGTGGCCCGTGGTGATCGATGAGCCTTTGCTGGAGCGAGCCTTCGATCAGCTCCTGGCCTGGGCCGAGGTGCCGTCGGCGAGGCGTGCGGCGCTCGCAGCGCGCCTGGGGTGGCCCGATGGGCGGGCCTGCTCGCTCCAGGAGGCGGGTGACCTGGTGGGCGTCACCCGCGAACGGATGCGTCAGATACAGATGAAGTTCGAGGGGCGGATCCGCGGTCGGGTCACCATTCCCGTCCTCGAGCGGGCCCTGGCGATCATCCAGGAGAACCTCCCGACGACCGCCGACAGGGTCAGCGAGGCGCTCCTCGAGCACGAACTGTCGGAGAGATCGATCCACCCCGTCGCCCTCGCTCGGCTCGCGGGGATCCTCGGCGTCGAGCCTGGCTTCGAGGTCGTCTCGCTTGATGCGCTCGGGGACGTCGTCGTAACCGCTGGTGAGGCGAGTCGCGTCCAGGGTCTCAAGCGGGCGCGTGGGGACCTCAAGCGAGCCGCGCGGCCCTACGGCTTCATCCACATCGATCTCGCGAGGACGATCGTCGCCAAGATCCTGGGCGACCCGGAGGTCGTCGAGCCTGCGCTCCAAGCGGCGAGAGCGGAGCCCCTGCAGGCGGGGTGGTACTACGTCCAGACGGACGACCGCGAGCCCGCGATCCGTTTGATCGAGGACATGCTGGCCGTGGCCGGGGGTGCGCTCCCAGCTTCGGAGATCCGCGAAGGGTTCGAGCGGCGCCTCCGTTGGCGGGGCGCAGCCGGGCATCACGACCAGGAGGGCTGGTACCCCTCGGTGGAGGCGCTCCTCGCATTCTGTCGTGCGAGGCACGACCGGTTCCGCGTGGAGGGGGACGTCGTGCGCTCGACGCAGCCGCTGCACTTCGAGCAGCGGATCGTCGGGGTCGAGCGCACGATGGTGAAGGTTCTCCTGGATGCTCCCGGACGCGTCCTCCGCAGGGAGGACTTCGAACGCGAGGTCGTCGGCCGCGGCGTCAACGTCAACACGTTCTCCGTTTACACGAGCTACAGCCCGTTCATCCGCGAGCTGGGGGGAGGGCTGTGGGCGGTGCGGGGGGTCGAGCCAGATCCCATCGAGGTGGAACGCTTGCGACGACGGCGACGAACGCGCCGCCGGCGGATCGAGGGCTGGGGGTGGCTCCCGAGCGGGGTGCTGCGGGTCTCGGTCAGGCTGGCACGGACCACGAACGTGGTCATCGGCATCCCGGGCGCCGTCCGGCCCTACCTGTCCGGCCGGACCTTCGCCATCGTGCTCCCGGACGGTACGCGGAAGGGAACGGTCCGCGTCGACGAGGTCGGGGCCTCGTGGGGGTACGGGCCCGCGCTCGGCAGGCTCGGCGCGGAGGTGGGCGCACTGATGCTGGCCGACTTCGATCTCGCTACCGGGACCGTGGCGCTCAGCCTCGCGTCATCCGATGATGAGGGGACCGCGAGCGATGCGTAGGGGTAGCCCCGACACCGTCCTCAAGCCGCACGTCGTGGTCCTCGCCCTTGCCGACCTGGGCGGCGCGGAGCGCTGGGTCGACACCGAGGACATCGCGGTCCGGGCCAGGGATCTCGCCCCTGAGGCTTTCTCATGGCGGAAATATCCGGAGCAGATCGACCTCGACGGCGTGCGGATCGCCCTGCACGACGCGGCGAAGGAGCGCTGCGGGCACCTCGTGGAAGGATCCGTGCGGTCGGGCTGGTCGCTCACGCCCGCGGGGGTCCAGTGGGTAAAGAGGAAGGGGGCGTCCATGCGGCGCCGCCTGGCCGGCACGGGCGGACCTGGACGGCGGGACCATTGGCGCGCGGAGACCAGGAAGCGCGCCCTGGAGCGGGGCCGGATCCGGAGGCTGGCTGCCTGGCGGCTGTGGGAGGCAGGTCGGCCGGTCGAGCCGCGTCAGGCGGAGGCCGTCTTCCGGGTGGATTCCGAGACCCCGCGCAGGGACGTGCACCTCAAGGTGCAGCGGATGGTCGAGCTCCTCGGGGAGGATCCGTCGGTCGGCGGGTTCATCCGTGAGATGGCCGTGATGGTCACAGGGTGGGCGAAAGCGAGGAGCCCCGCGCGCCGGAAGAAGGAGGACTCGTGACCCAGGATCTCAAGGTCCGTACCCACGTCGCCCGGGACCTCCTCCAGACCGCACAGCTGTTCCGGAGCCCAGAGGCGGCCATCTGGGAGTACGTGGTCAACAGCATCGAGTACGTGGACCGGGGGGTCCACCCCGAGGTGATCGTCCGGATCGATCGGGCCGCGGGTGAGGTCGTGGTGGCCGACAACGGTCGGGGGATGGACGTCGCCGGGCTCCAGCACTTCTTCACGATGCATGCGGAGAACCCAGACCGGAAGCGGGGGAAGCGGGGGCGCGGGAAGTTCGGGACCGGCAAGGCGGCGGCCTTCGGGATCGCCAAGAAGCTCCAGGTGCGCACCGTCCGCCGGGGCAGGCGGAACGTGGTGGAGCTGGAACGCAGGGACATCGAGCGGTCGGGCGGAGCGGAGATCCCCGTGCGGTGGGTCGAGCGGGACGTCCCGACCCAAGAGCCGAACGGCACGGTGGTCACGATCT
>BEHO01000095.1 GCA_002898915.1 bacterium HR12 | reverse complement strand
ACCGCACGGACGTCGCGACGGCGGGGATACCGGCGCGCTCGAAGGCGGCCGAGATCCCGCCCGTGAGCGCCCGCTCCAGCTCGTCGAACCGGGCGTAGACCTCCGGCGTGAGGATCTCCGAGAGCACGACCCGCGCCGCCGCCATCGAGAGCGGGTTGCCGTTGAACGTCCCCTCCTGCTCCATCGTGCCGTCGGCGACGACCTCCATGACCTCCTCGGTCCCGCCGACGGCGCCGACCGGCAGGCCCCCGCCGATGGCCTTGGCCAGGGCGACCAGGTCCGGGCGCACGCCCGACCACTCGGTGGCCCCGCCGTGGGCGATCGTGGCGCCGGTCTTCACCTCGTCGAACGCGAGGAGCGCCCCGTGCCGGTGGAGGAGGTCCCGGAGCCCCTGCAGGTACCCGGGCTCGGGCAGGACCACCCCGCAGTTCATGAGGATCGGCTCCAGGATCATCCCGGCCACGCGGTCGCCCTCGTCGGCGAGGACGCGCTCGACCGCCGCGAGGTCGTTGTAGGGGACCACCCGGAGCGGCTCGGAGTAGGCGGCCGGCACGCCGACCGTGTTCGGCACCGGCACCGGCCGGTCCGGCGGCCCGGCCTTCGAGACGTCGATCCAGTACGAGAACGCCAGGCCGTCGGCGCTGCCGTGGTACGCGCCCTCGACCTTGATGATGAGGTCGCGACCGGTCGCCGCCCGCATGATCCGGCAGGCGTCCATCGTGGCCTCCGAGCCCGAGTTCTCGAACCGCCAGAGCGGCAGCCCGAAGCGCTCGGCGAGGAGCTCGGCGACGACCACGGTGTCCTCGACCGGCATGGCGAAGTGCGTCCCGAGCGCCACGCGCCGGCGCACCGCCTCGACGACCTTGGGGTGCGCGTGGCCCACGACCATCACCCCGTAGCCGGCGTGCAGGTCGACGTAGCGGTTCCCGTCGAGGTCGACGACGTACGCGCCCTCGCCCCGGTCCCCGTAGAGGATCACCGGCTGCAGCGCGTGCCAGCTGCACGCCACCCCGCCGGCGAGCGAGCGCTTCGCCCGCTCGGCGAAGGCCACCTGGCGCGGCGCCCGCTCCCGCAGGCGCGCCTCCTGCTCGGCGATCAGCTCCTCGACCTTGGCGGGATCGACCTCGCCCATGCTCCCAACCTCCTCGGTGCGGACGGGGCGAAGCATAGAGCCGCGGTCAAGCCGCCGCGAGCTCGAGCAGGTCGTCCAGGATCGCGTCCAACGCCTGCGTGAGGAGCGACAGGTGCCCGTGCTCGGGGCGCAGGCGAGGGCGAGCCGTCGGGAGGTGCTCCGCGAGCCACCGACCGTGGGCGAACGGGACGAAGCGGTCCTCGCCCCCCTGCCACACCGCGACGGGGCACCGGATCGCCGCCAGGTCGAAGCCCCAGGGGGCGACGAACGCCAGGTCGTCGTCGTACCACCCCCACGGCCCGAGCCGGAACGCGGCGTGGCCGGAGGCCGCGAGGAACGCGCCGAGCTCCCCGGCGAGGGCCGCCTCGTCCACCGGCGAGACGAGCGAGCGCAGGGCCGAGATGACCTCCTCGGCGGAGATCCGGCGGAAGGTCTCGACCTGGGGCTCCATCCACGCGAGGAGGGCCTCCGGATCGCGCGCGGCGAGGGGGTACTCGGTCCGGTTGTCCTCCCCCATGCCCTCGGTCCAGTCCAGGCCCTCGGCGTCGTAGGGGGCGACGCCCCCGATCGTGGCGGCGGCGAGGACGCGGGTCGGCAGCAGCGCGGCGGTGGCGACCGCGTGCGGCCCGCCGCCAGACGCGCCCAGGGTGAGGAACCGCTCGGCGCCGAGGTGATCCGCGAGGGCGGCGACGTCCTCCGCCACGTCCGCCACCCGTCGCCCCGGTCGACGCGAGGAGGCGCCGAAGCCCGGCCGCGAGAAGCTCGCGACCCGGACCCCGCGGGCCGACGCGGCCTCCTCGAGGCGCGGGAAGGGCACGGCGGCGCCGGGGCTCCCGTGGTGGAAGACCAGCAGCGTCCCCTCCTCGGGCCCGACCACCCGGACCTCGAGGTCCCGCCCGTCCGGCAGCCGGAGGAGCGAGCCCGTCATCCCGCCACCGCCGCGGCGAAGGCCTCGAAGTTCTCCACGTACCGCCGGGCGTCCTCCTCGGTGTGCCAGACCGAGAGCGTCCAGGTCTCCTGCTTGCTCCAGGGGGACTTGAACACCCCGCGGTTCTGCTGGAACAGCCACGCGAGGTAGGTGATGCGCTCGTCGATCCCGATCGTGTCCCGGAACTCGCGGACCGGCGTGGCCGAGTAGATCACCGACCCCTTGGCGCCGATCCCCGTGACGTACGCGGGCAGGCGGTACCGCTCGATCACCCCGCCGAGCCCCCGCTCGAGGGCCGCGTGGACGGCGTCGAAGGCCGCGTAGGCGTCGTGGGTGAGGATCTCGGTGAGGGTGACCCGCGAGGCGGCCATCGTGAGGGGGTTGCCGTTGAACGTCCCGGCCATGTCGTACTCGCCCCGCACGACGGGGCCGAAGGCCTCCTCCGTCGCCCCCACCGCCCCGCACGGCACCCCGCCGCCGATCGCCTTGGCCAGGCAGACGATGTCCGGGACGACCCCGAAGGCCTCCACGGCGCCGCCGTAGGCGATCGTGGCGCCGGTCTTCACCTCGTCGAAGGCGAGGAAGGCGCCGTGCCGGCGGCAGAGGTCCTTCAGGCCCTGGAGGTAGCCCGGCTCCGGCAGGATCACGCCGCAGTTCATCATGGCGGGCTCGACGATCATCCCGGCGATCTCGCCCTCGTGCTCCTCGAACGCGCGGGCCGCCGCGTCGAGGTCGTTGAAGGGCACGACCACGACGAGGTCGGCGAAGGCCCGGGGGATCCCCGGGACCTGCGGCACCGTCGCCGGGCGCTCGCGGGGGCCGATCGTGGCGGGGTCGGGGACCACGCTGAACATCAGCGAGTCGTGGTGGCCGTGGTAGGTCCCCTCGATCTTCACGATCAGGTCCCGTCCCGTGCCCGCGCGCATCAGGCGGACCGCCTCCAGCGTCGCCTCCGTCCCCGAGTTGCAGAAGCGCCAGAGCGGGAGGCGGAAGCGCTCGGCCAGGTTCTCCCCGATCACGTCGAGGTCCTTCGTCGGTTGCGCGAAGTGCGTGCCGCGACGGGCCGCCAGCTCGATCGCCTCCACCACCTTCGGGTGCGCGTGGCCCACGACCATCGCCCCGTAGCCCAGGTGGTAGTCGATGTACTCGTTGCCGTCGATGTCGTAGAGGCGGTTCCCCTCACCGCGCTCGACGAAGATCGCGTGGGGCGGCGCGTCCTGCCAGCTCGAGGCCACCCCTCCCGCCACGTACCGCTCGGCCACCTTGCGGTACTCGAGCGACGCCCGGTGCTTGGGCTCGAGCGCCGCCTCCTCCTCGGCGATCAGCCGGTCGATCCGCTCGAGGTCGAACTCCACGGTCTCCCGCACCGCCATACGGTCCACTCCCTCCCGAGCTCGCCCGGACCTCCCGGGCGATTGAACAGCCGTTCAAGTATGGACGAGCGTGGCGGGCGGGCGCAACCGCGCGGAATCGCCCGTCGGGAGACGAACTTCCCCCGTCCTGGGGATGCGGCGACCTCGTCGCCCTCGGTATCGTTCGCGGTCCCCCACCTCCCCCACGAACCCACGAAGGAGGTGGTTCGCTTGTCCCTCCCCTCCCCGCATCGGAGCTCGCGCGGCCGCGCGGTCCTCGCCGGGCTCCTCGCCGGGATCGTGGCCGGCTCCCTCGCCGGGGCGATCGCCCGGTCCCCCGCCCCCTCCCCCGAGACCCGCGCCCGCGTGCTGCACGCGGCCCCCGTCCTCGCCGAGCCCGGCGCGCCGGTGGTGCTGCGGTTCGCCACGGCCTGCGACCCGAGCGGAACCCCGGCCTGCGAGCTGCGGTCGGCGGAGCTCCACGTGCGCGCGGACGGCGTCTGGCGCACGCTCCCCGGGACCGTCGAGGCCGGCGAGGCCGCCTTCATCGTCCCCGGCCACCTCGTGGCCGACGACGGCTTCGCCTACTACGCGGAGCTCGTCCCGGAGCGCGGCGCGCCCCTCACCTACCCGCCGAGCGGCGCCGCCCACCCGATCGCCGTGGCCGGGACCGCCGGCTTCGCTCGCATCCGCCTCCCCTCGGACCTGTCCCTCGAGGACGTGCGGGAGGCCGACGGGCTCGCCCTGTTCCTGCCCTGGGGCTCGGGGCGCGGCGAGGCCGGGCTGGCGGACGCCCACCCCGGCGAGGAGGCCCTCGGCCCCTCCAGCTTCGCCGTCGGACCCGATGGCGCGCTCTACGTCGCCGACTGGGTGAACGGGCGGATCCAGGTCTTCTCGGGGGCCGGGTACCGGGAGCTCCCCACGCCGGCGCGCACGACCCTGGACCTCGCGGTGGACGAGGCGGGGCGGATCGGCCTCGTGGGCCTCGGCATGGGCGCCAAGGCCTACCTGCTCGATCCGGACGGTCGTCGCCTGGGGGCCTTCCCCGTGGCGCTCGGCGCGCCCACCCGCATCGCCGCGGCCGCCGACGGCATGCGCGTGGGGATCGGGCCGGGCCAGTGGGTCCCCGTGGGCCGTCCCGGTGGACCGGCGCTCTCCCCGGCCGAGCAGGACGCCGGCCGCTCCTCCTCGATCGACCAGGCGGCCTCGCAGGACCTGGCCGAGGACCGCTTCGCCGCGGCCTGGCCCACGGCGCGGGGCACCACCGGCGTGGTGGTCGCCCTCCCGGAGGGGATCCGCGTGGGGATCGAGTACTTCGTCCGCCCGCTGCCCGACGGCGGCGCGCTCGTCGCCCGAGGTCTGTGGAACGACGCGGCGATGGCCGTCGGCGTGTTCCGCTTCTCGGCGGACGGCGAGCTCCTCGGGCTCTCGCTCCTCCCCGAGCCCTCCACCCGCATGGACGCCCGCTCCTCCACCGTGCGGTTCCGCCCGCCGAACGAGGTCCTGGTCGCCCGGGACCGCGCGGACGGGATCGCCGTCGAGCGCTTCGAGGTGATGCCATGACCACGCATGGGAACCGCCGGGCCGTGCTCACGGTCCCGTTCGTCGTGAGCCTGCTCGCGACGCAGCTGCTGCTCGGGTTGGCGTCGGCCATCGCCGGCACCTGGTCCGATGCCAACTGCACCGGCACGAGCTCCGCGCTCTCGGTCTGGAAGCGGTCGCAGGCCAAGGCCTACGCGCAGGAGGGCGACCGCGAGGGGTACGAGTGGGGCGGCGGCTGCTACAGGCTGAACGACGTCGACGACACGCCGGACGCCCCCGACAGCGGCGGCGAGGGGGCGGACTGCTCCGGCTTCGTCTTCAAGACCTGGGCCCTGCCCGCGACGTACGGGGCGTCCGGGTTCCGGTACCACGATCACGAGCGGGAGATCCACGGGCCCTACAACACCGCCGACTTCGCCTCCCCCTGCCCCTCCTGCCCGTTCAAGCTCCTCTCGAGCAAGAGCTACAAGGCCACGACGTACATGGACGCCTTCGTCTACCGCAGCCCGAGCGGCGGCCACATCGGGATGATCTACGCCGAGGGCTCGGGCGGGCTCGACCTGATCGTCGAGGCCAAGAGCGACGCGCTCGGCACGCGGATCAACTGGACCGACTACCGGCAGCAGTCCGCGTACAAGCCCGTCGCGCGCAAGGACTGGACGCCGGAGTGGTACCCGCAGTGCCTGGTGTGACGGGAGCTCG
>BEHO01000094.1 GCA_002898915.1 bacterium HR12 | reverse complement strand
GGCCACCCCGGAGATCGCGGCCATGCTCGTCCGCCTGTTCGAGCTCCGGTTCGACCCGGAGCGGCCGGGGGACGAGGAGGCGATCCGGGCGCTGCGGGAGGCGATCCTCGCGCGGCTCGAGGAGGTCGCCTCGCTCGACCAGGACCGGATCCTGCGGAACCACCTGGGTCTGATCGAGGCCACCGTGCGCACCAACGCCTTCAAGCCCGGGCGGGCGGCGCTCGCCTTCAAGTTCCGGTCGGCGCTCGTGCCGGAGATGCCGAAGCCCACGCCCCTCTACGAGATCTTCGTCTACTCCCCCGAGATGGAGGCGATCCACCTCCGCGGGGGGAAGGTCGCCCGCGGCGGGATCCGCTGGTCGGATCGTCCGCAGGACTACCGCACGGAGATCCTGGGACTCATGAAGGCCCAGATGGTGAAGAACGCCGTCATCGTCCCCACCGGATCCAAGGGCGGGTTCGTCCTCAAGCGCCCCCCGAGCGACCCGGAGGCCCTCCGCGCGGAGGTCGAGCGGTGCTACGTCACCTTCATGCGGTGCCTGCTGGACCTCACCGACAACCTCGTCGATGGGCGCGTGGTCCACCCCGACCACGTGATCGTGCACGACGAGGACGATCCCTACCTCGTCGTGGCGCCCGACAAGGGCACCGCCGCCCTCTCCGACGTCGCGAACGCGGTGGCCGCCGAGTACGGGTTCTGGCTCGGGGACGCCTTCGCGAGCGGCGGCTCCACCGGCTACGACCACAAGCGGCTCGGGATCACCGCGCGGGGGGCGTGGGAGTCCGTGAAGCGGCACTTCCGCGACCTCGGCGTGGACGTCGCGACCCAGCCGATCACCGTGGTCGGCATCGGCGATATGTCCGGCGACGTGTTCGGCAACGGGATGCTGCTCTCGGACCAGATCTGCCTCGTCGCCGCCTTCGATCACCGGCACATCTTCGTGGACCCGAACCCCGCGCCGGCCGCGGGGTACGCCGAGCGTCGGCGCCTGTTCGAGCTCCCCGGCTCGAGCTGGGACGACTACGACCGCTCGAAGATCTCGGCGGGCGGCGGGGTATGGCCGCGGACCGCGAAGTCGATCCCGCTCACGCCGGAGATGCGGGGCGCCCTCGGCGTCGAGGGGGAGTCGATGACCCCCGACGAGCTGATCTCGGCGATCCTCCGCGCCCCCGTGGACCTGCTCTGGAACGGGGGCATCGGCACGTACGTGAAGGCCTCGACCGAGACCCACGAGGAGGTCGGCGACCGCGCGAACGACGCCGTCCGGGTGAACGGACGCGAGCTGCGCTGCCGCGTGGTCGCCGAGGGCGGGAACCTCGGCTTCACCCAGCGAGGCCGGATCGAGTACGCGATGGCCGGGGGGAGGATCAACGCCGACTTCATCGACAACTCCGCCGGGGTGGACTGCAGCGATCACGAGGTGAACCTGAAGATCCTCCTCGGGCTCGCGATCCGCCGGGGCGAGCTCACGCTCGAGGGGCGCAACGCCCTCCTCGTCGAGGTCGAGCCGGACGTCGTCCGACACGTGCTCTACGACAACTTCCTCCAGGCCCAGATCCTCTCGCAGGAGGTGGAGCGCTCGGCCTCGCGGATCGAGTCCTACGAGGACCTCATGCAACGGCTGGAGGCCGAGGGCATGCTGGACCGCGAGCTCGAGGCCCTGCCCTCCACGGAGGAGATGCTGGAGCGACGGCGGGCGGGGATGGGGATGGCCCGACCGGAGCTCGCCGTGCTGCTCGCCTACGCGAAGCAGTGGCTCGCCAACGAGCTCCTCGCCTCGTCCCTCCCGGACTCGCGCTACCTCGAACAGGATCTCCGCGGCTACTTCCCGCCCCGCGTCGTCGAGCGGTTCGGTCACCTCCTCCCCGAGCACCCGCTGCGTCGCGAGCTCGTGGCCACGCTGGTCGCCAACGACGTGGTGAACTCGCAGGGGATCACGTTCGTGACCCGGCTCAGCGCGGAGACCGGCGCCTCGGCCCCGGACGTGGTGAGCGCCTACCGCATCGCGCGCGACGTCACCCGGGCGGTGGAGCGGTGGGAGCGGGTCGAGGCCCTCGTCGACCGGCTCCCCGCCGAGCTCGTGACGGAGCTCATGGACGAGATCGACCGCCTCGTCGAGACCTGCGCCCGTTGGTACCTCGCCAACGCCCTCGGGCAGCTGGGACGCGCGGTCGAGGCCCACGCGGAGCCCTTCCGGCACCTCGAGGCCCTCATCCCTCAGGTCGAGCCGGAGGGGCGGCGCCGGGAGCGGGAGCGCCGGGCGTGGCGGCTCCTCGATCTCGGCGTGCCCGAGGAGGTCGCGTGGGGGCACGTCCTCCTCCCCGCGCTCGGGCTTGGACCGGGGATCGCGGCGGCCGCCGCGCGCACCGGGCGGCCGCTCGAGGCGGCGGCCCGGGCCGCGCTCCTCGCCGGGGAGCTCCTTCCGTTCGACCGGCTCGAGGAGGCTCTCGGCCGGGTGCCGACCCCGGACCGGTGGCACCGCTGGGCGGTGCAGGGCGCCGCCGACGAGCTGCGGAGCATCCGCCAGGGTCTCGTCGAGGGCGCCCTCGCGGAACACCCGGACCTCGGCCCGGACGAGGCGCTCGCAGCCTTCCTCGCGGGGCGCGCCCCCCTCGTGGAGCGGCTCGAGCGCTTCCTCGCGTCCTTCGCTCCCGAGGACGAGGCGAGCCTCGCCGCGGTGACCGTGGCCATCCGTATGCTCCGGCCGCTCGGGACCGGCGCTCCGGGCGTGGGGTAGGATGGGCAAGCACGAGCCGCCGACCGGAAGGAGCTTCTACATCTCCGTGGCCACGAGCACGCTGCGCGCCGCGATCGTGATCGCCCTCGTCGTGGGGGGCATCGTCCTCATCGACCGGGCCTTCCCGGCGAACGAGGGCGTGCTCGGCGGCGGGGCGGGGGCGACGACGAGCCCTCCCGCGAGCCCGACGCAGACGACCTCGCCGGGGACGGGGCAGGGGGGCGGTGGACAGCAGGAGCCGGAGGGTCCGCAGCTCGCCGGGGTGGACGTGGCGGTGCGGAACGGGACCGGGGTGACGGGGCTCGCGCGCGATACCGCGGAGAAGCTCCAGCAGCGGTTCGGGGTGAACCCGATCCAGATCGACGACGCGCCGACGACGGTCTCGGTGACGACGGTCTACTTCCGACGGGACGCGGACCAGGACGAGGCCGAGCTCCTCGCACGGCGGTTCTTCGGGAAGCTGGACGTCCAGGCCGAGGTGACCAAGCTCGAGGCCGGGAGCGGGGTGGACCGGGACGTCCGGATCGCGATCTACCTCGGCAGCGATTACGCGACGGCCATCGCCTGACCTCGAGCGGTTCCGCGGTCTCGCCGCCCACGCGGGGATCGCCCTCGACTTCGACGGGTCCCTGGCCGAGATCGTCCCCCGCCCCGAGCTCGCCGTGCCCGCGCCCGGCGCCGTCGAGGTGCTCGCGCGGTTGGTCGGACGGTACCGCGCCGTGGCCATCGTGACCGGTCGCCGTTCGGAGGAGCTCGAGGCGCGCCTGCCGGTGCCCGGGCTCCGCGTGCTCGGCGTGTACGGGATGGAGGGCCATCGGGCGACGCTGCCCCTCGCCCGCGTCCGCGCGGCGGCCCGCGTGGTGCCCGAGGCCTGGGTGGAGGACAAGGGCGCCACCCTCGCCGTCCACTACCGGCAGGCCCCGGACCCCGTCCGGGCCCGGGAGGCGTTGCTCGCGGCGCTCTCGCCGGTGGCCCTGGAGGCGGGCCTCGAGCTCGTCGAGGGGAAGATGGTGCTGGAGCTCGCCCCGGCGGGGCGGCCGCGCAAGGGCGGCGCGATCCTGGAGCTCGCTCGGGACCTCGATCTGCGCGGGCTCCTGTACGCCGGGGACGACGTCGCCGACCTCGAGGCCTTCGAGGCCCTCGACGAGCTCGAACGGGAGGGGGCGCTCGTGGTGCGGGTGGCGGTGCACGGGCCGGAGACCCCGGAGGGGCTCGTCCGGGCGGCCGACGTGGTCGTTGACGGACCCGCCGGGCTGCTCGGGTTCCTCGGGCGCCTGGCGTGAGCGCTACGGCGAGCGGATCCGCCCACGCCGCCGCCGGGCGCGCTCGAGGTCCTCGAGCTGACCCCGGACCCAGCGCTCCGGCGGGTTCGTGAGGACCAGGCGCGCCAGGTTGCGCGCGCGCCGCAGGCGCTCCTCCCGCGGCATCTCGAGGGCGTGCGCGATCGCCTCGGCGGTCTCGCGCAGGTCGAAGGGGTTGATCGCGAGCGCGTGCCTCCCCATGCGCCAGTAGGCGCCGGCGTTCCGCGAGAGCACGAGCACGCCGCCCCGACGGTTCAGGAGCGGTCCCTCCATCGCGACCAGGTTCATCCCGTCGAAGATCGGGTTCACGAGCAGGACGTCGTAGATGCCGTAGGCGGCGAGCGCGCCCGGGTGGTCGTCCTTCACCCGGACCTCCACCGGCTGCCACGCTTCGTCCCCGAACTCCCGGTTCACCTCCTCGGCCGCCTCGAGGCACTCGGCGCCGTACTCCCGGTACTCCGGCAGGTCCATGCGGGAGGGGGACAGGAGCGCCAGGAAGCGGACCCGCCGTCGCCACTCGGGATGGGTGCGCAGGAACAGCGCGTAGGCCCGGAACCCCCGCACGATGTTCTTGGAGAGCTCGAGGCGGTCGACCCGGAGGATCAGCCGGTTGTCGCCCCGCCACCGGTTCAGCTCGCGGCGCCGGCGGGCGACCTCGGGGGTCGCGGCCTCGGCGCGGAGGCCGTGCGGATCGATCGAGATCGGGTGGATCCGCACCGCCACCTCCCGCCCCTCGGTGACCAGGCGCGAGCGGAGGAGGTCCGCGCGCACGCCGGGGAGGGAGCGCGCCGACATGAGGAAGTTCTCGGCCCACATCTGGGAGTGGAAGCCCAGCACGTCCGCGCCGAGCATCCCGCGGAGCACCCCCTCCCGGATCTTCACCGGGACGATCCGCAGGTACGTGAGGCCGGCGATCGCGGTATGCGAGAAGTGCGCGATCGTCGCGTCGGGACGGAGCTCCCGGAGCATCCGCGGGACGAGCGCGAGGTGGTAGTCCTGGACGAGGAAGGCGCACGGTCCGCCGAGGCGCTCGGCCTCCTCGGCGAGGGCCTCGGCGAACTGTCGGTTCACCGCGACGTAGTCGCTCCACGCCGCGTCCACGGCCTCGTCGAAGACGGGCTGCCGGACCGTGTCCCAGAGGTAGTGGTGGGCGAACCAGAGGATCCCGTTGGAGATCCGGTTGTAGTAGCCGTCGTAGCGATCCTCCGGCACGTCGAGGAGCCGCACCTGGTAGGTGCCCTCGGCCCCGGGCATCTCCATCCGGCCCCCCGCCGGCCCCCGGGCCAGCTCGCGGTCCCCCTCGGAGAGCGCCGCCGCGACCCAGAGCCCGCCCACCTGCGACATGGCCCCGAGGAGGGCGGTCACCAGCCCCCCCGCGCCCCGACGGGGCTCGAGCTCGCCATCCGGCCCCCGCTCGAACGTGACCGGTCCCCGGTTCGAGGCGACGACGAGGGGGGCGTCGAGGAGGCTCAGGGGCCCACCCCCACGAGCTCGGCGATGAGGCGGAGGTGGTCCTCGAGCTCCCGGAGGGAGAGGAACCGCTCCCGCACGCGCTCGTGGCCCGCCTGACCCATCCGGTCGCGCAGACCCGGGTCCATGAGGAGCTCGACCACCCGCCGCGCGCAGCTCTC
>BEHO01000093.1 GCA_002898915.1 bacterium HR12 | reverse complement strand
GACAAGGACCGCTTCCGGTTCGACCGCCGCCCCCGCGGACAGGGTCGGGACGGCGGTCGCGGCGGTCGCCGCGGCGGCCCCCGCCGCTGATCCCGGTCGATCCCCGGGCGTCCCGAGGGCCGGCGGCAGCGCGCCGGGCCGGGGCTCACCCCACGACGCGGACCTTGGCCGCCTGAGGGCCTTTCTCGCCCTGGGTCACCTCGAACTCGACCCGCTGGCCCTCCTCGAGGTTGCGGTAGCCCTCACCCTCGATCGCGCTGAAGTGCACGAACACGTCGGGGCCGCCCTCCTGCGCGATGAAGCCGTAGCCCTTCTCCGGGCTGAACCACTTCACGGTGCCGATCGCCACGCGACTCCCCCCTTCCTCGGCCGTCCGGGCCTGTCCCGCCGCCCTTCGGGCCACCGGCCGGCTCGCCGGGAGGGAACCGCTGGTGTTGCTGGAACGCCACGCCGTGCCCTCGTCGGGAGCCTACCACCCACCAGGTGCCCGGACGTCCGCGCGTGTGGCGAAGATCGTTCGGCAAGCGGTTCGACATCCCGGATGGACGCGGCGTATCATGACCGTTCGGTGGAGGAAGTTCGTAGCGCGGGACGTTCGGAGAGCGGGGCCGATCGCCAGGCCCGGCAGCGGGAGGAGCCCCACATGAGCGAGGAGATCGTCCAGCCGACCAAGGTCCGACCCAAGCGCGAGATCGGGAAGGCGCGCCCGGCCGAGCAGCCGTTCGAGTACCCGCTGAAGCGGGAGTACGTGGAGCCCGACTGGCGCCGGATCCCCGGGTACCGCGACGTGACGAAGGAGCAGTGGGAGTCCGCGCAGTGGCAGCGGGCCCACACGGTGAAGAACCTCGTCGAGTTCAAGCGCGCCCTCGGCGACCTCCTCCCCGACGACCTGTACGCGGACATCGAGCGCGACCAGCGGGAGCGGGCCACGATGCCGATGCTGATCCCGCCCCACATGATCAACCTCATGAACACCGAGGACCTGTGGAACGACCCGGTCCGCCGGTACATGGCCCCCGCGTTCAGCGAGCGCGACCCCGAGTTCCCGAGCCACCCGATGGCCTCGCGGGACTCCCTCCACGAGGCGGACATGTGGCCCGTCGAGGGGCTCACCCACCGCTACCCCACGAAGGTCCTCGCGGAGATGATCCCCACCTGCCCGCAGTACTGCGGCCACTGCACCCGGATGGACCTCGTCGGGACCGACACGGCCCAGGTCCTCAAGTACAAGTTCGAGCTGAAGCAGCAGGACCGCTGGCGGGCGATGCTCGACTACCTGCGGCGGACCCCGATGGTGCGGGACGTGGTCGTCTCCGGCGGCGACGTCGCGAACATCCCGATCGAGCGCCTGAAGGCCTGGCTGTTCGAGCTGTTCGACATCCCCAACATCCGCGACGTGCGCCTCGCCACGAAGGCCCTCATGGGCCTGCCCCAGCACTTCCTCCAGGACGAGGTGCTGCGCGGGTACGAGGAGATCGTCAAGCGCGCCCACGAGCGCGGGATCGAGATCGCCGTGCACACCCACGTGAACGCCGCCCAGCAGGTCACGCCGCTGTTCGGCAAGGCCGTCGGGAAGCTCCTCGACATGGGCTACCGCGACGTCCGCAACCAGGGCGTGCTGCTCCGCGGCGTGAACACCACCCCGCAGGCGCTGCTCGAGCTGTGCTTCATGCTCCTCGACCACGCCAAGGTGATGCCCTACTACTTCTACGTCTGCGACATGATCCCCAACGCCGAGCACTGGCGCACCGCGATCTGGGAGGCGCAGGACCTGCAGTTCGCGATCATGGGCTACCTGCCCGGCTTCGCGACCCCGCGGATCGTCGTGGACGTGCCGTTCGTCGGCAAGCGCTGGGTGCACATGCTGAGCGCCTACGACCGCGTGAAGGGCATCAGCTACTGGCGCAAGAACTACCGGACGAGCATCGAGTACGACGACCCCGAGGCCCTCACCCGCGAGTACCCGTACTACGACCCGATCTCCACGCTCCCCGAGGAGGGTCGGGCGTACTGGCGGGAGTACCTCGCGAAGCGGCGCGACCACGAGCTCCAGCCGGTCTGAGGCGGGTCGGGGCCTGCTAGGCTCCGGGCTCGTGGCAGGCTCGACGCTGACGGTGCTCGCCGCGCAGGCGCGGCCCGTGCCCTGGGACGCGGCGGCCACGCTGGAGAAGCTCGAACGGTCGGTCCGCGCCTGGCGCCGGACGCTGCCCCACGTCGACCTGTACCTCTTCCCGGAGCTCTTCCTCACGGGCGAGGACCCCTGGACGCCGGGCCCTCCCGACCACGCGCGTCGGGTGGCCGAGCCGGTCCCCGGTCCCCTCACGGAGCGTCTCTCCCGCCTCGCGCGCTCGATCGGTCGGTGGCTGGTCCCGGGCTCGATCGTGGAACGGGCGGGGCGCAAGCTCCACAACACGGCCCTCGTGTTCGACCCCGAGGGCCGGCTCGTGGCGAGGTACCGGAAGGTGTTCCCGTGGAAGCCGTACGAGGAGCTCGACCGGGGGACCGAGCCGCCCCCGGTCTTCGAGATCCCCGGCGCGGGGCGGGCCGGCGTGATGATCTGCTACGACGGGTGGTTCCCGGAGATGGCCCGGAGCCTCGCCTTCCGCGGCGCCGAGGTGATCCTCCACCCCACGCTCACGACGACGGCCGACCGAGAGCAGGAGCTCGTGCTGGCCAGGGCGAACGCCATCGTGAACCAGTGCTACGTGGTGAACGTGAACGCCGTGCCGAGCATCGGCGGGGGACGGTCGATCGGCGTGGACCCCCACGGGCGCGTGCTGTTCGAGCTCGGCTTCGAGGAGGGGTTCGCCGTGGAGACCCTCGACCTCGCGCTCGTCCGGGACGCCCGCGAGCACGGCGCGCGGGGTCTCAGCCGCCTCCTCGCGCACGCCCGCGAGGCGCCGCCCGCCATCTTCCGCGCCGCCCGACCGCCGCGCGCCGGCGGACGATGAGCGCGGGCGCGATCCTCCGGACCGTCGCGGTCACCTGCGCGCTCGGCGTCGTCGGGGTCGCGTGCGGCGAGGACCCCTTCCGCTGGGACCCGCTCCCGCCGGCCGAGTACGGCACGTCGCCCGAGCCGTTCGACGCGAGCCGGCTCGAGACGCTCACGCCGATCAAGCACGTCGTGTTCGTGATCAAGGAGAACCGGACCTTCGACCACATGTTCGGGCTCTTCCCCGGGGCGAACGGCGTCCGGGTCGGGATGGACCGGGGTCAGCCGCGGCCCCTCACCCGGGCCCTCGAGATCCTCCCCACCGACATCAAGCACTGCTACACGTGCGCGCTGCAGGCCTGGAACGAGGGGAAGATGGACGGCTTCGCGACGATCAGCGAGGCCGCCGACCGGTACGCCTACACGCAGTACCTGCCGGAGGACATCCCGAACTACTGGCGCTGGGCGAGCGACTACGTGCTCTTCGACAACTTCTTCGCGAGCGCCCACGGCCCGTCGTTCCCGAACCACCTGTACACGATCGCGGCGCAGTCGGGCGGCACGCACGAGAACCCGGCCCAGGACCAGGAGCTGCTCAGCGAGCGGCACCGGGAGACGGGGCTGTTCAAGTCCTGGGGCTGCGACGCCCTCGACACCGCGTGGGTGAACGTCTACGACAGCGAGGGCGTTGCCAAGCGGGTCGCGCCCTGCTTCGACTTCCTCACCGAGGGCGACCTCCTCACCGAGACCGGCATCCCCTGGGCCTACTACGCGGCCACGCAGTGGCAGAACGGCTACATCTGGTCCGCGTACGCGGCCGTCCGCCACATCCGCGAGGACGAGCGCGTGTGGCGGCGCCACATGTTCCCCGTGGACGACTTCCCGGAGCACGCGCGGGCGGGGCTCCTGCCCCCCGTGACCTGGGTCACGCCGAGGTTCGAGGTCTCCGACCACCCCGAGTACAGCGTGTGCCACGGGGAGAACTGGACGACCAGGATCGTGAACGCCGTGATGGAGAGCCCCCACTGGGAGGACACGGCGATCTTCCTCACGTGGGACGACTACGGGGGGTTCTACGACCACGTGCCGCCGCCGCAGGTCGACGACTTCGGCTTCGGGATCCGCGTCCCCCTCATCGTCATCTCCCCGTACGCGAAGGAGGGCTTCGTCTCGAGCGAGCTCGGCGAGTTCTCCAGCGTCCTCCGGTTCATCGAGGACAACTTCGGCCTCACCCAGCTCACCCACCGGGACCGCGAGGCGACGCCGCTCCTCTCGGCCTTCGACTTCACGCAGGAGCCCCGCGCGCCCGAGCCGCTCCCGCTCCGCACCGACTGCACCGGTCCGAAGTTCCCGACGGCCCGGCGCTACCAGGACGGTTGAGCGGGGCTCAGTCGGCCATGGAGCCGATCGTCCGCAGGTGCGGCCAGCTCGCCCGGAAGTGGGCGAACGTGGTCCCGTAGGGGCAGTCGTCCCGGAGGGGCAGGATCAGCTTCTCGAACCTCGGGTGGTCGAAGTCGAACGCGCCGAGGAGCGGGTTCGCGTTGGCGTCGCGCTCGGTCATCGGCTCCAGGCCGAAGAGCCCCTCGATGAAGGCGAGCACGCTGGAGAACTCGTAGACGGTCTTGTCCACGTAGCCGCCGTCGGGGTTGTCCCCCGCCCGCGTGTAGGGGCTGATGATGAGGGCCGGGGTGCGCGGGCCGAGGCCCATGATGTCGTACTGGGGGGGCGGCACCGGATCGTAGAAGCCGCCGAAGTCGTCCCAGACGACGATGATCGCCGTCGTCCTCCAGTACTCGGACCGCATGATGGTGTTGATCTGGTGCACGGTCCAGTTCTCGCCGGCACAGACGCTCTTCTCGCCCCCCGGGTGCTCGTTGTAGGACTCCGGCGGGATGATCCAGGACACCTGCGGCATCTCGCCGCGCCGCACGTCCTTCACGAAGGTCTCGGGCGGCTGGACCTTCTCCCACATCTCGCCGTAGCGGACGTGGCGGATCATCTGGAGGGCGTTCATCCAGGCGTTCTCGTTCGCGTAGTACTTCCACGAGATCCCGGCCGCCTCGAGCTGGTCGGGCAGGACCTCGATGTCGAAGCAGAGGCGGATCCTGCCCCAGTACGAGCCCAGCTGGTACGTGCTCTCGCCGTCCCGCGCGATCCGCCGCTCGAGCTCCATGATGCGGTCCTCGTTCTCCCGCGCCTCGCGCGGCTCGAACCGGGTCGCGTACTCGGTCGGGTCGTCGCAGTAGTTCCCCTCGTGGTCCGTGGTGGACTTGTTGTCCACGATCAGGTTCGACTGCGCCGCCACGGCGTACAGGTGCTCCGGCAGGGTGGGCCCGTACATCGAGGTGAAGAAGTGGTCAGCGAGGACGAAGCGGTCGGCGTAGGCCCAGTAGTTCGGCAGGGTGTCGCGGTCGTGGTAGACGTACCCGCTCAGGTCGTGCCCGTAGAGCGGCGCCTTCTCCGGCGTCGTCGGGATCACCCCGTTCATGCGGTTGAACCCGTTCATCTTGCCGCCGTTGATCGCCACCAGGCCGCAGCGGAAGCAGTGCGTGAGGTCGTGGGGCTGGGTGTCGGTGGCCGGCTTGAGCGGCACGACCGGCCCGTCCTCGCACCCGTCCTCGGTGCAGCGGATCGTCCCGCCCTCGGTCGCCCCCTCCGCCCCCGGGTACGTCGCGAAGTAGTTGTTGAAGGTGCGGTTCTCCTTGACGATGAACACGACGTGCTCGATCGGGGCGTCCGCGAGGGAGACGCTCGGGGAGGCCGAAGGGGAGGC
>BEHO01000092.1 GCA_002898915.1 bacterium HR12 | reverse complement strand
GTTCGTGCGCTCGAGGACGACGACGCGGGGATCCGTGCGCATGTGCCAGGCGAGCTGCCCGTAGCCCACGCCGACCGCCGTGACGCGGGCCGCGCCGCCCCGGAGCAAGCGGTCGGTGAACCCACCCGTCGACGCGCCGAGGTCGAGGCACTCGCGCCCCGCGGGGTCGATCCGGAAGCGGGCCAGGGCGGCGTCGAGCTTCTCCCCTCCTCGCGAGGCGAAGGGCCGCGGCGGCCCGACGAGCTCGATCGGCTGCTCCGGAGCGACCAGCGACGACGGCTTCGGCGCCGGAGCCCCGCCGACCCGCACCAGCCCCCGGCGCACCGCCTCCTGGGCCTCGGCGCGGGACGCCGCGAGGCCGCGCCGCACGAGCTCGGCGTCGAGACGCCGACGGGTCACGCGGGCTGCCGCTCCGTGGTCCCCCCGCCACCCCCAGCGGCCGGCGCCGCCTCGCTCGTCGCCTTCCGGGTCGTCGCCTTCCGCGTCGCCGGCTTGCGGGTCGTCGCGCGCTTCGGCGCGGCGCCCCGCTCGAGCTCCCGCACCCGCTTCTTCAGCGCGTCGAGCTCGTCCTTCGTCGCCACGCCGACGGCGGCGAGCTGGGAGCGCACCTCGGCGCGGACGAGGTCCGCGATCCGCTGCCGGTTCTTCTGCGACCACTCCAGGAGCTCCTGAGCGGCTTTGCTGACCCTGTCCTTGCCCTCGCCCTTCAGGAGCGAGCGCGCGAGCGCCTCGGCCTTGGCGGGCGAGAGCTTGCCGACCGCGGCCTCCATTAACTTGCGGACGTCGGTGATGCTGGTCATCGCATCCCTCCTTCGTCGTCCCCGGACAGGATACGCCCTGCGCGTCGGCCCCAGCGCGAACCCTTGCTAGGCTTCGGTCGTGGAACGAGCGCGCGGAGTTCCGGCGTGATCCCGATCCGGGACGCCAACCCCACGCACCGGGTGCCGTGGGTCACGCTCGCACTCATCAGCGCGAACCTCGCCGCGTTCCTGTTCTGGCAGCCGGTCTTCGCGAGCGAGGCTCGACAGCAGGGGTTCTTCTTCTGCAACGCGGCGATCCCATGGGAGATCTCCCACGGCGAGAACCTGGCGCGGGGCGGACCGGCCGCGCGGCTGGCGCTCGACCGTGAGTTCGGCCTCGGGGCCGGCGCGGAGGTCCAGAGCTACATGCTCCGGCGATGCCCGGACAAGAGCTGGCTGGCCTCCATCTTCGTGTCGATGTTCCTGCATGGGGGCTGGCTCCACATCGGGGGCAACATGCTGTTCCTCTGGATCTTCGGCAACAACGTCGAGGACCGCCTCGGCCGGCTCACGTTCATCGCCTTCTACCTGTTGGGCGGGGTCGCGGCGATGCTGCTCCAGCTCGCCTTCGACCCGAGCTCGACGGTCCCGACGGTGGGCGCCTCGGGGGCGATCGCCGCGGTCCTCGGGTCGTACCTGGTCCTCTTCCCCCACGCCCGGGTCACGACCCTCATCGTGGCCTGGTTCATCACGGCCGTCGACCTCCCGGCGGGCGTCCTGCTCGGCATGTGGTTCGTGCTCCAGCTGTTCAGCGGGGTCGGACAGCTCGGGACGCAGGTCGGGGGCGGGGTGGCGTACTGGGCGCACGTGGGGGGCTTCGCCTTCGGCGCCATCGTCACCTGGTTGCTGTTCCGGGGACGTCGGCGCCCGCCGAGGCCCTCGACGATCTGGACCCCGCCCCGCCCCGACTACTTCTGACCCGTCCGCCGGACCGGTGGGGGTTCGAGCAGCGCCCGCACGTCCCGCACCACGTAGGTGGGGCGGACGTCCCCGGCGGCGGCCCGGTCGGGATCCGTCACCCCCGACAGCACCAGGACGCTGTCCCAGCCGAGGGCGTTCGCGCCGGCGATGTCCGTCTCCAGGCGATCCCCCACCACGAGCGGGCGGCCGTCGCCCACCCGGCGCACCGCGGCCTCGAACAGGGGTGGGTGAGGTTTGCCCACGACCTCGGGCACGGCCCCCGTGGTCGTCGTGATCACCGCGAGGAGGGCGCCCGCGCCGGGCCACAGGCCATCGGGGGCCGGGTAGGCACGGTCGTCGTTGGTGGCCACCAGGGCGGCCCCCCGCTGGACGAGCAAGCACGCCCGGCGCAGCTTGGCGTACGTCACCTCCCGGTCCCACCCCACCACGACGCAGTCGGCTCGCTCGGGCTCCCCGTCCAGGACCTCGATCCCGGCTCCGGCCAGAGCCCGCCGGATCCCCTCCTCGCCGACGACGAAGGCCCGGTGGTACCCCCGGGCCGCCACCAGCTCCGCGGCGGCCAGCGCCGAGGTCACGACCTCGGACGGGTCCGCCGCGTACCCCAGCTCCCGCAGCATGCGCGCCACCGCCTCGGGGGTCCGGGCCGAGTTGTTGGTGATGAAGGCGAGCCGGTGCCCGTCGCGCCGGAGGGCCTCGAGCGTCTCTGGGCCTCCGGGAACGACCTCGGGGCCGCGGAACAGGACGCCGTCGAGGTCGAAGAGGAGCGGGTCGTACCCGTCGGCGAGGCGCATCAGCGTGCCAGGCGGGCCAGAGCTCGCTCGTACTCGTCCACACCCGGACGGAGCGCCACGGCGAGCTTCAGGTGGGCGAGGGCGCGGGTGCGCTCGCCCGTCCGCTCGCAGGCGAGGCCCAGCGCGAAGTGGGCGTAGTCGTTGACGGGGTCGATCGCGACGGCCTTCGCGAACTCCCGGCGGGCGCGTGCCATCCGACCGGCGAGGAACCACGCCCGACCGAGCGCCTCGCGGATCGAGGCCTTCTCCGGCTCGAGGAGCTTGGCCCGCGAGAGCAGCATCGCGGCCTGGTGCGGGTGGCCGTCGCGGAGGAACCGCGTGCCCCGCACGTACAGGTCGTAGGCGGACTCTCCGGAGGCTCTGCTATACAAGGCGCGTGTCCAGGGTCTTCCCGTTCGTCGGGCTCCTCTTCGACCGCGAGCGCGTCGGCTCGCTCGACCTGGTCACGACGCCGCCGTACGACGTGATCTCGCCGGCGGACCGGCGCCGCTTCCAGGCCCTCAGTCCCTACAACGTCATCCGCCTGGAGCTCGGCGAGCGGGCTCCCGGCGGTGACCCGGATGACCAGTATAGGGGGGCCGCCGACACGCTCCGGCGCTGGCGTGAAACCGGGGTCCTGCGACCGACGGACGGCCCGGCGTACTTCGCCTACGAGATGCGGTTCCGTCTCCACGGCCGCGATCGTCGTGTCCGCGGGGTCGTGGCCGCCGTGGAGCTCGAGGACTGGGGTGGCTCGATCCTCCCCCACGAGCGCACGATGCCGGGACCCATCGAGGACCGCCTGCGGCTCCTCCGGGCGACGGGCGCCAACCTCAGCTGCATCCAGGCCGTGTTCACGGGCCCGATCTCCGATCTCGCGCGGATGCTCGACGCGCTCACGGTCGCAGCCCCGGACGCCTGCGCCGTGGACGAGGCCGGCGTCGAGCACCGCCTGTGGGTCGTCCCGCCGGAGCGTCTGGAGCTGGGTCGGCTGCTGGAGCCGGAGCGGCTCATGATCGCCGACGGACACCACCGATACACCACGGCGCTGCGGTACCGCGACGAGATGCGCGAGCGGCACGGCCCCGGTCCCTGGGACCGGGTCATGATGCTCCTCGTCGACGCCACGCTGGAGGACCCGCCGGTGCTCCCGTACCACCGGCTCCTGCTCGAGGGGGACCCGGACGTCGGGACCGGCACACGGGTCCCCGACCTGCACGAGCTGATCGACGGCGTCGACGACGAGCGATCGATCTTCGGCCTGGTCACCCTGGACCGCGGGATCCTCGCCCATCACCTCGTGCGGCTCGAGGGCACCGAGCCGCCCACCGTCCTCGCGATCCACCGCGGACCGCTCGCCGGGAAGGACCCGCACCTGCGGTTCACGCCGGACGCGGCGGCGGCGGAGGATGCCGTGCGCCGTGGCCGCGCCCGGGCGGCCTTCATCCTGCCGCCGACCTCGGCGAGGAGGATCCGCGAGGTCGTCGAGCGCGGGGAGCGCCTGCCCCAGAAGTCCACGTTCTTCTGGCCGAAGCCGCGCTCCGGCATGGTGATCCGCGCCCTCGACGCCGACCGCGGCTGATCACGCCTGCGCGCGCGGCTCGAGCTTCTTGATACCGGTCGCGACGACCTCCGTGAGGCTCCGAGCCCCGGCTCCGCTCCGGTAGAAGCGGCGGACCAGCTGGCCGTGGACCAGGACCTCGTCGCCCTTGGCGATGCCCTCCAGGGCCCGCTTGCCGACGTCCCGATGCCAGGCCGCGACCGGGAGGGGGAGGAGCCGCTTCCCGCCGTCCGGAACGGAGAGCCGGAGCTCGGTGACCTCGTCGCCCGAGGGCATCCGTCGTTCGACGGGGTCCGTCGCGACGGTGCCGGCGAGCACGACCACGTTCACCGAGACCATCCAGCCCCCCTCCTGTTCGGTTGGCCGGACCGTATCACCCCCCACCGACACGCCCCCGCTCCCCGTGGGGCGCAACGGCGCCGCCGGGCCTAGACTGCCCGGCATGGAGCCCGTCACGGTGGAGATCGCGCCCGACCTCGTGGCGATCGACACGTTCTACGGCGGCCGGGAGCGCTACACGGCCGCGTACCTGCTGCGCGCGGACCGACCCGCGATCGTCGAGACCGGCCCCACGACCTCCGCCGACGCCGTCACCGGCGGCCTCGCGCGTCTCGGGATCGGCCCGAGGGACCTCGCCCACATCGTCGTGACCCACATCCACCTCGACCACGCGGGGGGCGTCGGCGAGCTCGCCCGCCGCTTCCCCACGGCCACCATCTGGGTCCACGAGCGCGGCGCCCCGCACCTCGCGGACCCGACGCGGCTGGTCGCGAGCGCCGCCAGGCTCTACGGGGAGGAGCGCATGGCCTCCCTGTTCGGCCCCGTGGTTCCGGTCCCCCCCGATCGTCTCCGCGCGCTCCCCGACGGCGCGAGGATCGAGCTCGGCGGGCGTTCCCTGGAGGCCCTCGACACGCCGGGACACGCCTCCCACCACCTCGCGCTCGTCGACTCGGCGACGGGGGCCGTGTTCTCGGGCGATGCCCTCGGCATCCACCTCCCCGACCTGCCGGTGCTCCGGCCGGCGACCCCGCCGCCGGACTTCGATCTCGAGGCCTCCCTCGCCAGCATCGAGCGGATCCGGGATCGGGCGCGAGGGGCGTTCGTGCTCTTCTCGCACTTCGGACCGGTGCGGGACGTGGAGCGGATCTGTGAGCTCGCCGCCCGACGGGTCCGCTCGTGGACCGAGACCGTGGGCTCCGCGCTGGAGCGGACGGACGACATCGAGGAGATCGTGGCCCTCCTCGAGGAGGAGGCCCGCCGCGACATCGCAACGGGCGCGGAGGCCGAGATCGACCTCGACCGCCTCGAGCTCCTCTCCAGCATCCGGATGAACGCTCTCGGGATCGTGCGGTACTGGCGCAAGCGCGCCGAGCGGGAACGGGCCGAGGGTCAGCGCGAGAGCTGAGCGACGCGTTCGGCGACGTCGTACGCGGCCGGATCGTGGCGGAGGATCTTGCGGAACTCGCGCTCCGCCTCGCGGAGGCGTCCGGCCCGCTCGAGGATGGAGCCCGTCACGTACCAGATCCGGAGCACCTCGGGCGAGGCCACGTCCTCCCTCGTGCGCACCCGGCGCAGGAGGCCGAGCGCCTGCTCGATCCGTCCGAGATCGGCCAGGGCGCTGGCCGCGACGATCACGGCCTCGGCCTTCGACGCGAGGGGCACCCCACGCGCGC
>BEHO01000091.1 GCA_002898915.1 bacterium HR12 | reverse complement strand
GGGGTGCGGCATGAGCCCGACGACGTTCCCGGCCGCGTTCCGGACGCCGGCGATGGCGTGGGCGGACCCGTTCGGGTTGTGCGCGTCGTCCACGGTCCCGTCGGGGGCGCAGTACCGGAAGACCACGAGCCCCTCGTCCTCGATCCGCGCCAGGTCCTCCTCGGCGGCGACGAACTGCCCCTCGCCGTGCTTGATGGGGATCTCGAGCACCTCCCCGGGCGCGAGCCCCTCGGTGAGGGGCGAGCGCGAGGTCTCCACCCGGACGTGCACCACGCGGCAGATGAACCGGAGCGAGCGGTTGCGGATCAAGGCCCCTGGGAGCAGCCCGGCCTCGCAGAGGATCTGGAACCCATTGCAGATCCCGACGACCGGTCCGCCGGCGGCCGCGAACCGCACGACCTCCTCCATGATCGGCGCGAAGCGCGCGATCGCCCCGCACCGGAGGTAGTCGCCGTAGGAGAAGCCGCCGGGCAGGATCACGGCGTCCACGCCGGCGAGGTCGCGCTCGGCGTGCCAGAGCGGCACCCCCCGCCCGCCGAGGAGCTCCACCGCCCGGATCGCGTCCCGGTCGTCGAGGGAGCCCGGGAACGTGATGACCCCGACCCTGGGCGCCGAGCTCACGCCGGGACCTCCCGCTGGTCCAGGATCCGGTAGTCCTCGATCACCGGGTTCGAGAGCAGGCGTCGGGCCATCTCCTCCACCTGCGCCCGGGCCGCCTCCGGCGAGTCGGCCCCCACGGTGAGCGCGACGTGCTTGCCGACCCGGACCTCGCTCACGTTCGTCCAGCCCATCGCGGGGAGCGCCCCCTCGATCGCCTTGCCCTGGGGGTCGAGGAGCCCGGGCCGGAGCGAGACGAGGACCTCGAACCGGTGCTTCATGCGTGCTCCATCCGCAGGCGCTCCAGATCCACCGCGCAGCGCTCCCAGTCGTGGTCGGACATGACGCCCATCCGCTGGCGGTAGCGGTCGAAGGGCTCGCCGGTGATCCGCTCGTACGCCTCGCGGTACTTGGCCGCCGTGCGACCGATGACCTCGGGTGGCAGCTCCGGCGCCGGCGGCTCGTGGTCCCACCCGCTCGCGTCGAGCCAGTCCCGCACGAACTGCTTGTCGAAGCTCGGCTGCGGCCGTCCCGGCTCGTAGCCCTCCGCGGGCCAGAAGCGGGAGGAGTCGGGGGTCAGCACCTCGTCGATGAGGATCAGCTCGCCGTCCGCGAACCCGAACTCGAACTTCGTGTCGGCCACGATGATGCCGCGCTCGAGGGCGATTTCCGCCCCCCGCTCGTAGAGCGCGATCGTGAGCTCGCGCAGGCGCTCGGCGAGACCGCGCCCGATCAGCTCGACCGTCTCCTCGAAGGTGAGGGGCTGGTCGTGGCCGGTGGCGGCCTTCGTGGTCGGGGTAAAGATGGGCTCCGGCAGGCGCGAGGCCTCGACGAGGCCCGGCGGGAGCGGGACCCCGCAGACGTGACCCTCGGCGAGGTACTGCTTCAGCCCCGAGCCGGTGAGGTACCCGCGCGCCACGCACTCGACGGGGATCACCTCCGCCCGCCGCACGAGCATGGCCCGGCCGGCGAGGGAGGGCTCGTCGCGGAAGGTCCCGGGGAAGTCCCGCCGGTCGGCCGAGATCAGGTGGTTGCCGACCAGGTCCTTCGTCCGCTCCAGCCAGAACAGCGTGAGGCCCGTCAGGACCCGCCCCTTGTCCGGGATCGGGTTCGGCAGCACGACGTCGAAGGCGCTGATCCGGTCGGTCGCCACGAGGAGCAGGCGCTCGTCGTCGATCTCGTAGACGTCGCGGACCTTCCCCTGCGCGTGCAGCTTCCCGCTCATCCCCCACCTCGCAGCTTGGCCAATCGGTCGAACACCACGTCGAGGTTCGCCAGGTACCGGGCCGGATCGAAGAGCGCGTCCAGCTCCTCGGGGGAGACGAGCTCCCGCACCCGCGGCTCCGCCGCCACCCGCTCGCGGAACGACGCCCCCTCGTCCCAGGCCGCCGCCGCCGCCCGCTGCACGATCGCGTAGGCCTCGTCGCGCGGCAGCCCCCGCTCGACGAGGGCGAGGAGCACGGCCTGGCTGAAGGCGAGGCCGTCCCCGAACCACAGGTTCTCGCGCATCCGCTCCGGGTGCACGACGAGGCCCTCGAGGACCCACGTGAGCTCCTTCAACATGAAGTCCAGGGCCATCGTCGAGTCGGGGAAGATGATGCGCTCGGCGGAGGAGTGGGAGATGTCGCGCTCGTGCCAGAGGGCGATGTTCTCGAGGGCGGCCTGGAGGTTGCCGCGGATCACCCGCGCGAGCCCCGAGATCCGCTCGCACGCCACCGGGTTCCGCTTGTGGGGCATGGCGCTCGAGCCCTTCTGGCCGGGCGCGAAGGGCTCCTGGACCTCCCGCACCTCGGTGCGGGCGAGGTGCCGGATCTCGGTCGCGATCCGATCGCAGGCGCCGGCGAGGAGCGCGAGGGCCGCCAGGTACTCGGCGTGCCGGTCGCGGTGGACCACCTGGCTCGCGGCGTCCTCCGGACGGAGCCCGAGGCGCGCGCACACCTCCTCCTCGACCCGGGGGTCGATCTGGGCGTAGTTCCCGACGGCCCCGGAGAGCTTGCCCACGCTCACCGCCTCCCGCGCTCGGCGCAGGCGCTCCCGACCGCGGTCGAGCTCGAAGGCCCAGGTCGCCACCTTGTGGCCGAAGGACGTCGGCTCGGCGTGCACCCCGTGGGTCCGCCCGACGATGGGCGTGGCGCGGTGGGCGAAGGCGAGATCCGCCGTCACCTCGACGATCCGGTCCAGCCGCCGGAGGAGCAGGTCCGCCGCCTCCCGGAGCTGGAGCGCGAACCCGGTGTCGAGCACGTCGGAAGAGGTCATCCCGAAGTGGATCCACCGCCCCGCGGGCCCCACGGACTCCGCCACGCACTGGACGAAGGCCGCGACGTCGTGCCGGGTCACGCGCTCGAGCTCCTCCACCCGGGCCACGGTGAAGGACGCGCGCTCCCGGATCGTCCGGGCGTCCTCGTCCGGGACCTTCCCGAGGCGCGCCCAGGCCTCCACGGCGAGGATCTCGATCTCGAGCCAGTGGCCCATCCGCGCCTCGTCGGACCACACGGCCGCCATCTCCGGGAGCGCGTAGCGCGGGATCATCGGCCGGCCTCCTCGGTGCGGGCCCGGCGCGTCCTCACAGCCGCAGGCCCTCCGCGAGATCGTCCTTGAACTTCCACAGCCGGGCCTGGATCTCGGTGTCGGCCACGCCGAGGATCTGGGCCGCCAGGATCGCCGCGTTCACCGAGGCGTCCACCCCGACCGCGGCCACCGGGACCCCCCGCGGCATCTGGGCCGTCACCACGAGGGCCATCGTGCCGTCCATCTGCTCGGAGGCGATGGGCACCCCGATCACCGGCAGGATCGTCCGCGCCGCCACCGCCGCCGCCAGGTGACCGGAGATCCCGGTGGTGCAGATGAGGACCTTGAGCCCTCGCTCGAAGGCCGTCCTCGCGTACTCGTCCACGACGTCGGGGCTGCGCGAGGAGGACATCACCCGGGTCTCGTGGGGGATGCCGAGCTTCTCCAGGATCGCCCCCGCCTGCTGCATGACCGCGAGCTCCGAGGGCGAGGCGACGAGGACCCCGACGAGCGGTTCGGTCATGCGGCTCCCCCCTCCGCCGCGGCGGCCGCGGCGATGTCCGACCGGTGGTGCATCCCCCGGAAGCGGATGCGCGCGAGCGCCTCGTAGGCCACCGCGCGGGCCTGACCGATCGTGTCCCCGAGACCGCTCACCGCGAGCACCCGACCACCGGCGGTGACCACTCTACCGTCTCGGAGCGCCGTGCCGGCGTGGAACACGACGGCGCCCGCGACGCGGGCGGCCTCCTCGAGGCCCTCGATCTCGAACCCGGTCTCGTGGGGACGCGGGTAGCCGCCGGAGGCCGCGACGACCGTCACGCAGGCGCCGCCGTCGAGCTCGACCCCCACGCCCTCGAGATCGCCGCGGGCGCACGCCAGCAGGGTCCGAGCGAGCGGGCCCCGGACCCGCGGCATGAGGACCTGGGCCTCCGGGTCGCCGAAGCGGCAGTTGAACTCGAGGACCCGCGGCCCCTCCGCGGTCAGCATCAGCCCCGCGTAGATCACGCCCCGGTACGCGACGCCCTCGGCGTGGAGCGCCTCGGCCGTGCGCGCCAGCACGCCCTCCCAGATCGCTCGGGCCGTGGCCCCATCCACGAAGGGGACCGGCGAGTAGGCGCCCATCCCGCCGGTGTTCGGCCCCGCGTCGCCGTCGAGCGCCCGCTTGAAGTCCTGCGCCATCCCGAGCGGCACCACGCGCCGGCCGTCGGTGAGGGCGAAGGCCGAGACCTCGCGGCCCTCGAGGTGCTCCTCGACGAGCACCGTCGCCCCGGCCCGTCCGAAGGCGCCGCGGAGGAGGCAGTCCTCGAGCGCCTGGACGGCGCGGTCGCGGTCCTCGGTCACGACGACGCCCTTCCCGGCGGCCAGCCCGTCGGCCTTCACGACGTACGGCGGGCCGAGCTCCTCCAGGGCCCGGACCCCGTCGGCCACGCTCGTCACCGCCCGCGCCCGCCCCGTGGGGATCCCGTGCCGCTCGCAGAGCGCCTTCGCCCACGCCTTCGAGCCCTCCAGGCGAGCCCCGTCCCGCCCGGGACCGAACGTCGGGACGCCCCGGGCGCGGAGCGCGTCGGCGAGGCCGGCGACGAGCGGCGCCTCCGGGCCCACGACGACGAGGTCCACGCCCTCGCGCTCGGCGAGGTCGGCCACCGCGTCCACGTCGGTGGGCTCGAGGGGCACGCAGCGCGCCTCGGCCGCGATCCCGGGGTTGCCCGGCGCGGCGAGCACCTCCCCGACGTCGGGGTCGCGCGCGAGACGCCACGCGAGGGCGTGCTCGCGTCCGCCGCCGCCGATGACGAGGACCCGCAGGCTCACGACGAGCCCCTCACGGCACCGGCAGGCTCTGCTCCCGGGCCGGTCCGACCGAGACCATCCGCACCGGCACGCCGACGAGCTCGCTCACGAGCTCCACGTACCGCCGCGCCGCGCGCGGCAGGTCCTCCAGGGAGCGGGCCGCCCCGAGGTCCTTGTCCCACCCCTCGACCTCCTCGTAGACCGGCTCGGCCCGGTGGATCAGCGACTGGTGGGGCGGCACGTCCTCGAAGGTCTGCCCGTCGGCCCGGTACGCGACGCAGACCTTGATCCGCTCGAAGCCCGAGAGCACGTCGAGCTTGGTGAGGAACAGCTCGGTGAGCCCGTTCACCCGTGCCGCGTACCGGAGGATCACCGCGTCGAACCAGCCGCACCGGCGCTTCCGACCCGTGGTGGTCCCGTACTCCCGACCCCGCTCGACCATGCGCTCGCCGTCCGGCCCGGGCTCCTCGGTGGGGAAGGGCCCCGCCCCGACCCGGGTGACGTAGGCCTTCGTCACGCCGATCACCCGGTCCACCTGGTGCGGGCCGATCCCGGCCGACGCGAGCGCGTACCCGGCCACCGGGTTGGAGGAGGTCACGAAGGGGTAGGTCCCCTTGTCCAGGTCGAGCATCGTGCCCTGCGCCCCCTCGAGGAGCACGTTCCGGCCCTCCCGCAGCCCGTCGTACAGCAGGCGCGAGGTGTCCACGACGTACGGGCGCAGGCGCTCCGCGTAGCCCAGGTAGTCCTGGACGATCTTCTCCGCCTCGAGCGGGAGGCGGTTGTAGACCTTGGTGAGGACGAGGTTCTTCTCCTTCAGGACCACGTCGAGCTTCTCGCGGAAGATCTTCTCGTC
>BEHO01000090.1 GCA_002898915.1 bacterium HR12 | reverse complement strand
TTGACGTGCCCGCGGGCCCGCTCCAGCTCCTCGTCGGTGAGGCCGCGCTCGGCCACCTCCTCGATCTCGCGCCGGATGAGGTCGAGCACCTCCGCCGCCCGCGCCGGCGTCGTCCCCGCGTAGGCGCACCACAGCCCGGCCTCCGCGTACATCGTGTGATAGCTGTACACCGAGTAGGCGAGCCCCCGCCGCTCCCGGATCTCCTGGAACAGCCGCGAGGACATGCCGCCCCCGAGGGCGGCGTTCACGATCCCGAAGGCGAAGCGGTCGGGGTCCTGACGGGACAGCCCGTTGGTCCCCACGCAGATGTGGGCCTGCTCGGTCCGGCGCCGCACGACCCGGGAGCGCCCGGAGGGCTCCGGGGGCCGCTCGGCGGTCCGCAGATGGAAGTTCCCCGGGCCTTCCTCCAGGATCGGACCGGTCTCCATCACCTCGCCGAGGAGCCGGAGGAGCTGGTCGTGGTCCACGCTCCCGGCCGCGACCACGACGAGGTTGCCCGGCACGTAGTGGCGGCGGTAGAAGCGCCGGATCCGCTCGCGCGTGGCCGCCTTCACGCTCTCGCGCGTGCCGAGGACCGGGCGGCCGAGGGGGTGGCCCGGCCAGAGCGTCTCGGTGAACAGGTCGTGCACGAGGTCGTCGGGCGTGTCCTCGTGCACGTTGATCTCCTCCAGGATGACCTGCCGCTCGGACTCGAGGTCGGACGCGCGGAGCACCGAGTGCTGGATCATGTCGGCCAGGTGCTCGACCGCCATCGGCAGGTCCCGGTCCAGGACGCGCGCGTAGTAGGCCGTGTACTCCTTGGCCGTGAACGCGTTGACGTCGCCGCCGACCGCGTCGAAGGCCTCGGCGATGTCCCGCGCGCTCCGGGTGCGGGTCCCCTTGAAGAGCAGGTGCTCGAGGAAGTGGCTGGCGCCGCTGATCGGCGGCGGCTCGTCCCGCGAGCCCGCCAGCACCCAGAAGCCGAGCGCCACCGACCGCAGCCCCGGCATGCGCTCCGTGACGACGCGGAGCCCGGAGCCGAAGCCCGTCCGCCGGATCGCCATCGGGGCTCAGCCGTCCCGTCGGTCGTCCCGACCCCTGCGCCGCCGACGACGCGGACGGCGCTCGCCCTCGGGTCCGCGCTCGCCCTCGACCCGGCGCTCGGGCTCGGGCCGGCGCTCGGGCTCGGGCCGGTGGGGTCGCTCCTCCGCCGCGGCCCCCTCGGGGGCCTCCCACTCCGGCCCGATCGGACGGAGGCTGATCTTGCCCATGGCGTCGATGTCCTGGATCTCGACCTCGATCGTGTCGCCCTCCTTCAGCCCCGACTCCTCCATGCTCGCCAGGCGGCGACCGCGACCGAGCTTCGAGATGTGCACGAGCCCATCGCGACCGGGGACGAGGTTCACGAACGCCCCGAACGTGGCGAGCTTCACGACCTTGCCGGTGAAGGTCTCGCCGACCTGGAGCGGCCTGGGGTTCGCGATCTCCTCGATCATCCGCGCCGCCTCCTCGGCGGCGGCGCCCTCGCGGGAACCGATGAACACGGTGCCGTCGTCCTGGATGTCGATGTCGGCTCCGGTCAGCGCGATGATCTCGTTGATCCGCTTGCCCTTCGGCCCGATCACCTCACCGATCTTGTCCACCGGGATCTGGATGGTGAGGATCCGCGGCGCCTTCGGGTTCACCTCCTCGCGCGGAGCCGGGATGGTCTGGAGCATCACGTCGAGGATCTTCAGCCGCGCCTCCCGGGCCTGCCGGAGGGCCTCAGCCAGCACCTCCCCCGGCAGCCCCGTCACCTTCATGTCGAGCTGGATCGCGGTGACGAAGTCCCGGGTCCCGGCGACCTTGAAGTCCATGTCGCCGAGGGCGTCCTCCGCTCCGAGGATGTCGGTCAGGGTCACGTACCGCCCGTCCTCGGCGATCATGCCCATCGCGATCCCCGCGACCGGAGCCTTGATCGGCACCCCGGCGTCCATGAGCGAGAGGGTCGAGGCGCACACGCTCGCCATCGACGTGGATCCGTTGCTCGCGAGCACGTCCGAGACGAGCCGGATCGCGTACGGGAACTCCTCCTCGGAGGGGATCACCGGCACCAGGGCCCGCTCGGCGAGGGCGCCGTGCCCGATCTCCCGGCGACGGGGGCTGCCGATCCGGCCGACCTCGCCCGTGGAGAACGGCGGGAAGTTGTAGTGGTGGATGTACCGCTTCGACTCCTCGGGATCGAGGGTGTCGATCATCTGGGTCATCCGCAGCATCCCCAGGGTCGTGACGTTCAGGACCTGGGTCTCGCCCCGCTGGAAGAGGCTCGACCCGTGGGCCCGGGGCACGAGCCCCACCTCGCAGGAGATCGGCCGGATGTCCCGCGGGCCGCGGCCGTCCAGGCGCACGCCCTGCTCGATCACGCGTCGGCGCATGACCCGCTTCTGGACCTCCTTGAAGGCGGGCGAGATCTCCGCCTGGCGCTGCGCGAAGAGCTCCTCGCCCCAGGTCTCGCGGAGATGGGCCGTGAGCTCCTCCTTCAACGCGTCCAGCCGGGCCTCGCGCTCGGTCTTGTCCGGCACGATGGCCTCCTCCAGGCGCGGGCGCGCGAAGGCCTCCACGGCCTCGAAGGTCTCCCGCGAGTACGCCGGACGAGGCGTCCACTCCCGCGGCTTCACGTCGCAGAGCGAGACGAACTCCCGCTGGAAGTCGATCATCTCGGCGATCGCCCGCTTGGCGGCCTCGAGCCCCTCCGCGACGACCGCCTCGGTCGGGGCGACCTCCCCGCGGTCCCCGTGGAGCAGGACCCACGTGTTGTCCGGGGCCTCGCCCTCGATCATGAGGATGTCGATCTCGCCCCGGTCGTTCCGACGGCCCGCGACGACGACGTCGAAGGTGGCCTCCTCCAGCTCCTGGAAGGTGGGGTTCGCCGTCCACGCGCCGTCGATCAGGCCCATCCGCACCGCGCCGATCGGACCCTCGAAGGGCAGGCCGGCGAGGAGCGTGGCCAGGCTCGCCGCGTTCATCCCGGGGATGTCGTAGGGGTTGGCCATGTCCACCGAGAGGACCGTGAGGACGATCTGGACCTCGTCCCGGAAGTCCTCGGCGAAGCTCGGCCGCATGGGGCGATCGGTGAGGCGCGCCGTGAGGATGGCCGTCTCCGACGGTCGGCCCTCGCGGCGGAAGAAGCCGCCGGGGATCTTCCCCGCGGCGTACATCCGCTCCTCGACGTCCACCGTGAGCGGGAAGAAGTCGATCCCCTCGCGGGGGGGCGCGGTCGTGCAGGTCGCGAGCACCTGGGTCTCGCCGTAGGTCACGACCGCGGATCCGTGCGCGAGATGGGCCAGCTTGCCCGTCTCGAACACCATGGTCTGGTTCCCGATCTTCCGGGAAAGGGTGATGGCCATCGGCCCTCGTTCCTCCTTGCGAGCCTGCGCTCGCCTCTCGTGCCGTGCGCGGCGCACTCGCGCCCCGCGGTGCTCGGAGGTGGGACCCGGCCGGTTGTCAGTGGTGAACCGCCGATGCTTGCGCCTCGGAGGCTCGCGACTGAGAACCGACCGCGGGGTGCCCCACCTCCGGGTCCTGGGTCAGTGGGTCGTCCGCATCCCTCCTCGGGGCGCCGCGCGCCCTCCCTACCGTCGCAGGCCGAGGCGGGCGATCACGTCCCGGTACCGGTCGATGTCCTGACGCTTCAGGTACTCGAGCAGCCGACGACGGCGGCCGACGAGCATCAGGAGGCCGCGCCGGGACGCGTGGTCCTTCTTGTGGACCTTCAGGTGCTCGGTCAGGTCCGCGATCCGCTTGCTGAGCACGGCGATCTGGACCTCCGCGGAGCCGGTGTCGGCCTCGCTGCGCCGGTACTCGGCGATGATCCGTGCCTTCTCTTCCTGCGTGAGTGCCATGTCCAGCGCAAAGGCTACCAGGCCAGCGGCGGGGAGGGACGCGCCGCCGCGCTCACGCGGCGAGCTCGGGGTGGCCGCTCGAGACGATGGTGGCGGGGAGCAGCCGGCCCCGGGTGGTCCCGTCCGGACGCACGACCACCCGGGCCACCGCGGTCGTCGCCCCCGCGACCGAGAGCCGAGGCCAGACGAAGTTCCCGAGCCCGTAGAAGATGGGCCGGCCCCGGTAGACCTCCATGGGCTGGAGCCGGTGGGCGTGGTGGCCGAAGATGACGTCGGCGCCGGCCTCCACCATCCGGTGGGCCTCTGCCAACTGGTACCCGCGGGGCTCGGTGTCGAGCTCCACCCCCCAGTGGACGGTCACCACGACCAGGTCGGCGTTCCGCGCCGCCTCGCGGATCGCGCGCAGCGCCCGGGGGAAGTCGTGGCCCACGGCCGTGCCGACCTCCTTCCCCACGGCCACCTGGGAGTCGGGGTCGATGACCTCGCCCACCCCGACCAGCCCGATCCGCCAACCGCCGACGTCCACGTACCGAGGCGCGTCGGCCTCGCGCTCGCTCCGTCCGGCGCCGAGGGCGACGATCCCCGCCGACCGGAGGTGCCGGAGCGAGTCGAGCAGGCCCTCCGGGCCCTGGTCGAAGGCGTGGTTGTTCGCCAGGTTCGCCACCTCGACCCCCGCGCGCCGGGCCGCCGCCAGCGCCGCCGGGTCGCAGCGGAACACGAAGGTCTTCGGCATCGGCGCCACCACCGTGGTCGGCGGGCACTCCAGGTTGATCACCGTGAGGTCGTCCTGGCGGAACAGGCCGTCGAGACCGCTCCAGGCCCACCCGTAGCCGTGCTCGCGGAAGACGGGGAGGTAGGAGGGGTCGAGGCTCACGTCGCCGGTGCCGTGGATGACGATCCGCGCCCGCGCCGGGGTCGGGGACGGTTCGGGCGACGGCGACGGCTCGAGGCTCGGGGTCGGGCTCGCGGCTCCGGACGGCGCCGAGGCGCTCGGGCTCGCCGCGAGGGTCCGCTCCGCGGGCGCGTCGAGGGTCAGCGCGACGGCCCCCGCGACGCCTGCCGCGAGCGCCGCGCCCACGACGGCCACGGGGATGCGCGAGCGGCGGGCGTGACGCCCGGTCATGGGCCGCAGTGTCTCACGCCGGGGGCGGGACGAGCTCGCGCGTGCGGCGGACGTCCTCGGCGATGGCGGCCGCGAGCTCCTCGGCGGTGGCGAACCGCTCCTCGTCCCGGAGGCGCGCCCAGAACTCGATCGCGATCGGCTGTCCGAGCAGGTCCCCCGAGAAATCGAGCAGGTAGGCCTCGACGTGGAGCGGCTCGACCCCGAACGTGGGGTTCGTGCCGACGTTGATGGCGGCCACGAACTCGCCCTGCGGCACCCGCGCCCGCCCCGCGTAGACGCCGCTGCCCGGCAGCAGCAGGCGCGGGGGGGTCTGCAGGTTCGCCGTCGGGTAGCCGAGCCCGGCGCCCCGGCCGGCGCCCCGGACCACCGTCCCGTCGAGGACGAACCGCCGGCCGAGGGCCCGCTCCGCGAACTCCAGGTCCCCTCGGGCGATCGCGTCGCGGATCGCCGACGAGGAGATCCGGTGGTTCCCGAGGTGCACGAGCTCGACCCGCTCCGCCGTGAAGCCGTACGAGGGGCCGAGCTGGATCAGCATCTCGGGCGTGCCGAGGGCCTTGTAGCCGAAGGTGAAGTCGGCCCCGACGACCACGTGCCGGGCCCGGAGACCCTGGACCAGCACGCGTTCGATGAACTCCTCGGCGAGCCACCGGGAGAGCTCCTCGGTGAACTCGAGCACCACCACGGTGTCGATCCCCGTGTCCCCGATCAGCTCGGCCCGACGCTCGACGGTCGTGAGGAGCCTCGGCCCGCGCCCCGGGGTGAGGACCTCGCGCGGGTGCCGGTCGGAGGTGACGGCCACCGGGCGGAGGCCGCGCGCCCGGGCCGCCTCCACCGCCCGCGCGAGCACCGCCC
>BEHO01000089.1 GCA_002898915.1 bacterium HR12 | reverse complement strand
GGCTGGATGCGATCCCCTCCACGATCGACCTGGCCGGGGCGGGGATCGAGCGCGTGAGCCAGTTCTCCCGAGAGCTCCGTCTCCGCAGAGCGCTCGAACCGCTGAAGGACGGCGTCTACGACTTCGTCCTCATCGATTGCCCGCCCTCGCTCGGACTCCTGACCGTGAACGCCCTGGCGGCGGCGGACGAGCTCATCGTGCCCATCCAATGTGAGTACTACGCCCTGGAGGGCCTCGGGCAGCTCCTGCGGAACGTTCGCCTGGTCCAGCAGAACGTGAACCCGGGGCTGCACCTCACCGGGATCGTCCTCACGATGTACGACCCGCGGACCAAGCTGTCGGAGCAGGTCGTGGAGGAGGTCCGTCGGTTCTTCGGGGATCGCGTGTACGAGACCGTGATCCCGAGGACCGTCCGTCTGTCGGAAGCTCCCGGGTTCGGCCAACCGATCACGGTGTACGACCCGAAGTCGCGGGGAGCCGAGTGCTACCGATCGCTCGCCCGAGAGGTGGCGGCGCGGCTGCCATCCGAGGCCCCGATCCCGAGCGTCGAGGGCATCCCGAAGGTGGTGGTTCCGCCGTCCGAGCCGCAGCCCATGCAGGCGCCCAGGCCGCTGCGGCGGACGGGAGGCCAGGCGGAGGAGGCCGTGGCAGCGGAGGTCGAGGCAGACGGAACCGTGGCAGCCGATCGCGCGGCGGAGCCCGCCGGGGGCCATGGGCGCGCCGAGGAGGGGGACCTCGAAGGGGCGGCCGAGGGCGCTCGGGGAGCTGAGGGAGAGGACGAGGCCGAGGTGGACCTTGACCGGGCCGAGGTGGCGGCGACCGAGGCGGCGAGAGCGTCGCAGGAACCCGAGGGTGCCGAAGAGGTGGAGGGTCCTCCTCGGGAGCCGGCGCGCTCGGAGCCCACGGAGGCAGGATCGGGAGCGGATCGGGAGCCTGTGGTGGAGCCTGTGGTGGAGGGTACGCTCCCCTCGCCCGACGCGGACGGCACCGAGGCCCTGATCGCCGCCCTGGAGGCTGAGCGTGAGCGGGAGGCTCCTCGGGCCCGCGAGCCGGTGGCCTCCTCGGAGAGGCCGGAGAGGCCACCCCGCGTCCTCGAGATCGAGCTCGACGAGGAGGAGGGTGTGGCTCGGGGGCCCGATGAGGCAGGGGTCGTGCGGATCGTGGACCGCGATGCGGCCGGGGAGCACGGTGGAGCGGGGCCGGAGGGCGAGCCCCCGCCCAAGCGTCGGTGGAGGCTGTTCCGCAGGGGAGGGGATCGATGACGAAGCGCGGCGGGTTGGGTCGAGGGCTTTCCGCCCTGATCCCGGGGACTCCCGAGGAGCTCGGGACCGGGTTGCTCGAGGTGCCGATCGGATCCATCGCACCGAACCGGCGCCAGCCCAGGACGACCTTCGATGACGAGTCGCTCCGATCGCTCGCGCTCTCGATCCAGGAGGTCGGCATCCTCCAGCCGATCGTGGTGAGGAGAGTGCCCGGGGGGTACGAGCTCATCGCCGGCGAGCGACGGCTCCGGGCTGCGAAGCTCGCCGGTCTCGCGACCGTGCCGGTGATCCTCCGCGAGAGCGACGACGCGGAGTCGTTGCGCGAGGCGCTGATCGAGAACATCCATCGCGAGGACCTGAACCCGATCGAGCTGGCCGAGGCCTTCCGCGAGCTGCTCGAGGAGCTCGGACTGAAGCAGGAGACGCTCGCCGAACGCCTCGGGGTTTCGCGCTCGCACGTCGCGAACACGATCCGACTGCTCCAGCTTCCGCCGGAGGTGCAAAGGCTCCTGGTGGAGGGCAAGATCCAGGCTGGGCACGGCCGCGCGCTGCTCGCGCTCGGCGACGCGGAGGCGCAGCGGACGCTCGCGCTCCGGGCGGCCGCCGAGGAGCTGTCCGTCCGCGAGGTGGAGGAGCTCGTTCGCCGCTACCTCGAGCGGCCGGCCCAGAAGGAGCAGCCCAGGGCGGCCACCCGAGAGGACCTCGGGTCCCTGGCCGAGGTCGAGGAGATCCTCTCCGAGCAGCTCGCGACCCGGGTGACGATCCAGATGGGGCGGAAGCGGGGACGCGTGATCATCGAGTTCGGCTCGGCCGACGACCTCGAGCGCATCGTGTCGGAGATCGTCGGCTCCGGACCGGGGCTCGCCCCCGAGGCCGAGGTCTCGTCCGTTACGGACTAGCTCCGCCCCGCGCCCGCGCGAGGGCGAGCTGCAGGATCCGCTCGCAGAGCTCGGGGAAGGCGATCCCGGCGGCCTGGGCGGCCATCGGCAGGAGGCTGGTCTCGGTCATCCCCGGGGAGACGTTGACGTCGATCACCCAGGGGTTGCCATCGGGGTCCACGAGCACGTCCGCCCGGCTGACGTCACGCTGGCGGAGGGCCCGAAACGTTTGCGCTGCAACGTTTTGAACGCGCTCCGTGGTCTCCGCGTCGAGGCGGGCGGGGACGTGGTAGTCGGTGGCGCCCGCGGTGTAGCGAGCGGCGTAGTCGTACACGCCGGATCGGGGGCGCACCTCCACGAGGGGGAGGAGATCCTCGCCGAGCATGGACACGGCGACCTCGACGCCCTCGATGCGCCGCTCGAGGATCGCGGCTCCGGCGAAGGAGAGCGCGTTCATGACGGCGTGGGGGAGCTCGGCCTCGCGGTCGACGAACGAGAGGCCCATGGCCGACCCGGCCCGGGATGGCTTGACGACGAGGGGCAGGCCGAGCCGTTCCGGAAGGCGGTGCAGGAGGGCGCCGGCGCCGAGGTCGCGGAGGGCCGCGGCCTCGATCACGGCCCAGGGCGGGGTGGGGACGCCCGCCTGCGCCAGCGTTGCCTTGCAGAGCACCTTGTCGAAGGCGATCTCGCAGGCGAGGGGTCCCGCGCCGGTGTACGGGAGGTCGAGGAGCTCGAGGAGCCGCTGGACGGTGCCGTCCTCCCCCTCCTTGCCGTGGAGCGCGAGGGAACACGCCGAAACCCTTGCGGTGGAGAGCGTCTCAACGAGCGGGGCATCGGCGGGGTCGATGAGGACCGCGTCGTAGCCGCGTGAGCGGAGCGCGGTCGCCACGCGGTGGCCGGAGCGGAGGGAGACCTCGCGCTCGGGAGAACGACCACCGGCGAGGACGGCGACGCGCTCGGTCATCCCGACATCGCCCGGTAGAGCTCCTCCTCCTCGGCGAGGAGCTCCCCGAGGCGCCTCACCCCCTCGGCGATCCGGTCCTCGGTCGGGTAGCAGAAGGCGAGGCGCATCGCGTCCGCGCCCCGTCCGTCCGGGTAGAAGGCGGTGCCGGGGACGTAGGCGACGCGCCGCTCGACCGCAGCGGCGAGGAGGGCCCGGGCGTCGAGGTAGGGGGGCAGGCGCACCCAGACGTAGAAGCCGCCCTGCGGGCGGGTCCAGGTGGCGTCGGCGGGGAAGTGCTCGGCGAGGGTGGCCAGCATCACGTCCCGGCGGCGGCGATAGGTCTCCACCAGGAGGGCGAGGTTGGCGCGCCAGGCGTCCGCGGCGAGGTAGCGCTCGGTGAGGAGCATCGTGAGGTTGCTGCCGCAGAGGTCGGCGGCCTCCTTGGCGAGCACCACGCGCTGCAGCACCCCGGGCTCCGCCAGGACCCAACCGACGCGCACGCCGGGCGCGAAGACCTTCGACACCGTCCCCAGGTAGATCACGTTCCGCGGGTCCATGGAGCGGAGCGTGGGCAGGGCCTCGCCCTCGAAGCGCAGCAGGCCGTAGGGGTTGTCCTCGACGATGGGCACGTGGGCCTCTCGGCACAGGGCGACGAGCTGTTCGCGCCGGCGGAGCGACATGGTGACGCCGGCCGGGTTGTGGAAGGTGGGGACGGTGTACACGAACTTGGGGCGCTCGCCCCGCAGGAGCGCCTCCTCGAGCTGCTCCACCACCATGCCCTCCTCGTCGAGCTCGATCTGGAGGAAGCGCGGCTCGTAGGCGCTGAACGCCGACAGCGCCCCGACGTAGGAGGGGGCCTCGACGGCGATGAGGTCCCCGGGATCGATGAGGACCTTGCCGACGAGGTCGAGCGCCTGCTGGGCCCCGGTCGTGACGACGACCTCCTCCGGATCGGCGCTCGTGCCCTCCTCGGCCATGAGCATGACGAGACGCTCGCGCAGCGCCGGCGACCCCTGGCCGCCCCCGTACTGGAGGGCGACGTCGGCCCGGTCCATCAGGACCCCCTCGAGCAGTTCGAGCACCTGCTCCCGGGGGAGCGCCTGGACGAAGGGCATGCCGCCCGCGAAGGACACGACCTCGGGCCTGGCGGCGACGGCGAACAGCGCTCGCACCTCGGAGGCGGACATGCCCCCGGTGCGCCGCGCGTACAGCTCGGCGTAGGGGTCGACGTCGAACGAGGCCATGGGGGTCCGAGCCTAGCACCGTCGGCGGACGGGGCCGGCCATCCTCAGGCCATGGCCGGCAGGACCTCCCGCGCGACGAGCTCGAGGTGCTCCGGGTCGTCGACGAGCTCGTGGTTCAGGTAGACGCGCTGGACGCCGACCGCCTCGTACTCGCGGAGCCGCCGGACGACCTCCTCGGGCGTGCCGACGAGGCAGTCGCGGGAGATCTGCGCCAGGTACTCGTCGAAGGAGCCGGCGGCCGGATCGTTCCGCCGCGCCCGCTCCACGCGCTCGCGCCACTCGGCCTCGTCCCTGCCGACGTAGAACCACGTCATGAACGACGTCGTGACCTCCGCGGGATCGCGGCCCGCCTCCCGCAGGCCGGCGCGGACGCGCTCGAAGCGCGCCCGGACCTCCTCGGGGGTGCCGCCGACCGTGTTGAACTCGTCCGCGAACCGGGCCACGAGGCGGCGCATCCGGGGGCCGACGACGCGTCCACCGAGGATCAGCGGCGGGTGCGGTCGTTGGATCGGGGCGTGGAGGAAGCGGCAGTCCTCCAGCGCGTAGCGTGAGCCCGGGAAGGAGAAGCGCTCCTGCGTGAACAGGCCGTGGACGATCTCGACCTGCTCCTCGAGCAGGTCGAAGCGCTCGGGCGGGGAGGGGAAGGGGAACCCGTAGGCCCGGTGCTCGTCCTCCCACCAGCCGGCCCCCATCCCGATCTCGACGCGGCCCCCGGAGATGTGGTCGACGGTCGTCGCGATCTTCGCGAGGAGCGCCGGGTGCCGGAAGGTGACGGGGGAGACGAGCGTCCCGAGCCGGAGGCGCTCGGTGCGCGCCGCGAGCCCCGCGAGGATCGTCCACGCGTCGTTGGAGCCGCGCTCGCGGACCCCCTGGACGGAGAGGTAGTGGTCGGAGGTGAACAGCCCTTCGAAACCGAGCCGCTCGGCGGCTCCGGCGACGGCGAGCCATCGCTCCCAGGTGATGTCCTCCTGACCCTCGAGCATGAGGCAGAACCGCATCGTTCCTCCTCCTGATCTCGTCCCGCCGTTCCGTGCGCGTCTCGGGGTGGCATCATCGTGCCATGGCGCGTGGCGGCTCGGCGGAGCTCCGGCGGATCCTCACGGCGCTGGGGCTCGGTGCCCTGCTCGGCCTGGCCATGGGCGCCCTGGCCCGTCGCCGGTGAGGGCGGGTACGGCCAGGGTCAGGCGGAGCCGGAGAGGAACCGCTCGATCGCCTCGACGAGGGCGCCGGCGACCTGGGCGCTCGCGGGAAGGTCGCCGGGGAGCTCCACGATGACCGCCGGCATGCGGGTCTCCCGCAGGAGGGCGACGCCGAGGGGCCGCGTCCCATCCCCTCGAACGCCGAGACGACCGAGCTCGGCGAGGATGAGCTCGGCGAGCCGGCGACCGGCGGGGGAGTGGGAGGTGGCCGTCCCCCAGTAGGCGCAGGAGGCGCCCGCGCCCTCGGTCCCTCGGAGGCCGAGACACACGGTCGCCCCCACGGCGTTGGCCGTCCGGGCGCGAACGCCGGGGTCGCCCTCCGGGCCCTGGAGCACGACCGGCTCCGCGCCCCGCTGGCGGCGCGCGTCGGCCAGCGCC
>BEHO01000088.1 GCA_002898915.1 bacterium HR12 | reverse complement strand
CCCGCTCCCCGGGGCGAGCCCGAGGACGAGTTCGTCGCAGAGCTCGCCCACGCGCCGGAGCGTGTGGTGCAGGAGCGGGGTCCCCCGGTAGCGCTCGGCGAGCTTGTCGCGGCCGAAACGCGAGGACCGGCCCCCCGCGAGGACGATCCCGGTCAGGCCCGCGTGAACGTGAACCCGAACCGTCCCTTGATGCACAGGTGCCCGCTCGTCACGTCGTGGTCGGCGGGCGACGTCACCTTCACGATCTCGCCGTCCTGGACGTGGAGCTCCAGGTTGCACCCCACCCCGCAGTACGGGCAGACCGTCGTGGTCACCGTCTGGCGCGCCTCGTCCCACCGGCCCTCCCGTCGGAGGTCGTGCTCGGTCTTGAACATGAGCGCGCCGGTGGGGCACACGCCGATGCAGTTCCCGCAGTAGACGCAGGCGGACTCCGGCAGGGGCACCGCGAACTCGGTCGAGATCCGGGCGTCGAACCCCCGTCCGGCGACGGCGATCGCGTACGTGCCCTGGGCGTCGTCGCCGCACGCCTCCACGCACCGGTAGCACAGCACGCAGCGCGCGTAGTCGCGGACGTAGAGGTCGTTGTCGATCTTCACCGGCTGGGCCACCGTCTCGGCCGTGCCCGGCTCCACGGGCACGTGGCGTCCGGGCTCGCGGCCATCGCGCTCGCCCTCCGCGGCGGGCTCCATGAGGGCCCCGAAGCGTTCCGGGTGCGCCTCGTACACCTCCTGCCACCGGTGGAGGTCCGGCGCGAGGGAGAGGTCCACGCTCGAGGCCAGGAACTCGAGCACCAGCCGCCGCGAACGACGGACGCGCTCCGTGTCCGTCCGCACCTTCATCCCCGGCTCCACCGTGCGCGAGCAGGCCGGCACCAGCGCCCGGGCGCCCTCGACCTCCACCACGCACACGCGGCACACGTTCACCGGGGTGAGGTTCTCCGCGTAGCAGATCGTGGGGGTCTCGATCCCCTCGGCCCGACACGCCTGGAGGATCGTCGAGCCCTCGGGGACCCGCACGCTCCGCCCGTCGATCTCCACCTCCACCAGCCGCCGCGGCGGCGCCACCGGCACCTTCATCCGAACACCCCCAGACGCGAGATCGCCGACCACACCGCGTTCGCGGCCGTCTGGCCGAGCCCACAGATGGACGCGTCGCGCATCACCTGCGCGACGTCCGCGAGGAGGGCGAGCTCGTCCTCGCGCGTCCCCAGCGTGCGGCCGGACGCGAGCCGGCGCAGCGCCTCCTCCTGCCGGACGGTCCCGACCCGGCACGGCACGCACTGCCCGCAGGACTCGTCCCGGAAGAAGGCCGCGATCCGCAGCACGGCGTCGACGAGGTCCGCGCCCTCGCCGAAGACCATCACGACCCCCGAGCCGAGCGTCACCCCGGCCTCGCGCGCCGACTCGAACGAGAGGGGGAGCTCGAGGTCCTCGGGTCCCACGAAGGCGCCCGCGGCCCCGCCGAGCAGGACCGCCTTCGGGCGTCCGCCCCCGCGCACGCCGCCGGCGAGCGTCAGCAGCTCCGCGAGGTGGGTCCCGCAGGGCACCTCGTACACCCCCGGCCGACCCACGTCCCCCGAGACGCAGAACAGGCGCGTCCCGGTGGACTCCGCCGTCCCCACCTCCGCGTAGGCCGGCCCACCGACCCGCAGGACCTCGAGCACGTTCACGAGGGTCTCGACGTTGTTGATGACGGTGGGCTTGCCGAACAGCCCATGGGTCGCCGGGAAGGGCGGCTTGTTCCGGGGCTCGGCACGTCGCCCCTCGATCGAGTTGAACAGCGCCGTCTCCTCGCCGGCGATGTAGGCACCGGCGCCGCGGCGGATCTCGATGTCGAAGGCGAATCCGGCCCCCATCACGTCCGGGCCGAGGAACCCGCGGGCCCGCGCCGCCGCGACGGCGCGCTCCAGCGCCTCGAACGCGTGCGGGTACTCGCCGCGCAGGTACACGTACCCCCGCTCGGCCCCCGCCGTGAACCCGGCGATCGTGAGCGCCTCGATCAGGGCGAACGGGTCGTGCTCCATGAGCACCCGGTCCTTGAAGGTCCCGGGCTCGGACTCGTCGGCGTTGGCCACCACGTAGTGGGGCCGGACGGGCTGCTGGGCGACGAGCTCCCACTTCAGGCCCGTGGGGAACGCGGCGCCCCCGCGCCCGAGGAGCTTGGCGTCCTTCAGCTCTCGGATCACCCCCTGGGGACCGAGCGCCACCGCCGTGCGGAGCGCCTCGTAGCCGCCGTGCGCGCGGTAGTCGTCCAGGGAGCCCGGGTCCACCCGCCCCACCCTCCGGAGGAGGACGAGGGACGCCCACCCCTCGGGGTCGGCCGTCTGCGGGGCCGAGATGGGCGCGGGACCGACCCCTCCGTCGACGTCCCCGCCGGCGAGGAACGCCGCGAGCTCCGTCTGGCCGAGGGGCGCGCACGCGACCTCCCTCGGTCGCTCCCCCGCGTGGACCGCCAGGGCCGCCGGTGCCCGCTCGCACAGGCCGAGGCAGGGGCTCCGGAGCCAGGTCCGACCGTCCCGGTCCTCGCCCTCGGGCCCGTGGAGCCGCTCCAGCTCGGCGGCGAGCTCCTCGGCCCCGGCCAGGCGGCAGGCGAGGTCCTCGCACAGGTGCAGCACCGCGGGCGGACGCGGCCGCGTCGAGAGCATCGCGTAGAAGCTCGCCACCCCGTAGGCCTCGGCCGGAGGGACCCCCAGCCGCTCCGACACGTACGCGAGGCCGCCCGGGCTCACCCATCCCGCCCGGGCCTGGAGGGCCCGGAGCGCCGGGAGGAGCAGGTGCCGGCGCCCGCGAACCTCGCGACCGCCCCGCACGACCCGGCCGTCGCCGTCCCCGGGCGGCCCGAGCACGGCGTCGACGGCCGCCCGCTCGACGTCGCTCGGGGACGCGGACATCGGGTGCAGGTCCACCGTCAGGACCCCCCGGCCGCCGCGCCCCCCGCGGGGAGCTTCTCGATCCTGACCGCCGCGGCTTTGAACTCCGCCGTCCCCGACTTCGGGTCCGTGGCCTCGATGGTGAGCAGGTTGGTCTCGACCTCCTCGGGATGATGGAGGGTCATGAAGACGAGCCCCGGGCGGAGTCCGCGGTCGATGTGGACCGGCGCGCGGACCGACCCCCGACGGGAGCTCACCCGCACCACCTCGCCCTCCCGCAGGCCGAGGCGCTCGGCGTCCTCGGGCGACACCTCGATCGCCCCGCCGAGGCGGAGCGGCGAGCGGTACCGGCTCGTCTGCACCCCCGTGTTGTACGAGTCCAGGCGGCGACCGGTCGTGAGCCGGAGCGGGAACTCCTCGGTGAGCTCGTCCACGGGAGGTTCGAAGGGCGTGACGGAGAACGGGGCCGCCGGTCCGCGCCGGGCGGGGTCCTCCTCCCAGAGCCGGGCGTGGAGGAACTTCGTGCCAGGATGGTCCTCGCTCGGGCAGGGCCACTGGATCCCCCCAAGCTCCTCGAGCCGCTCGTACGTCATGCCCCGGTGCATCGGGGAGAGCGAGCGCAGCTCGTCCCAGGCCGAGCGCGGCGTGACCTCACCCCAGTCGAAGCCGAGCCGCTTCGCGAGCTGCGCGATGATCCAGATGTCGTCCCGGGCGTTCCCCGGCGGATCCAGAGCCTTGCGGACCCGCTGGACGCGGCGCTCGCTGTTCGTGACGGTGCCCTCGGACTCGACCGCCGCCACGGCGGCCGGCAGCACCACGTGCGCCATCTCCGCCGTCTTCGTCATGAAGATGTCCTGCACGATGAGGGTCTCGCGCGAGGCGAGCAGGCGCTTGATCCGCCCCGCGTCGGCCTCGGAGACGGCGGGGTTCTCCCCGATCACGTACAGGGCCGTGAGCTCTCCCCGCTCCATGGCCTCGAACATCTGGGTGATGTTCCACCCGTACCGGGGCCTGATGGGGACCCCCCAGGCCGCCTCGAACCGCGCCCGAGCCTCGGCGTCCCGCTCGATGTCCTGGAAGCCGGGGAGCTTGTTCGGGATCGCGCCCATGTCGCCGCCGCCCTGCACGTTGTTCTGGCCGCGCAGCGGGTTCAGCCCGCTCCCGTACCGGCCGACGTGGCCGCACAGCAGCCCGAGGTTGATGAGCGCGAGCACGTTGTCGACGGCGTTGTGGTGCTCGGTGATGCCGAGGGTCCAGCAGAGGATGGCCCGGTCGGCCCTCGCGTAGGCGTGGGCGAGCTCCCGGATCGCCGCGGCCGGCACCCCCGTGACGCGCTCGGCGCGCTCGAGCGTCCACTCCATCACCGAGTCCCGGTAGGCCTCGAAGCCGGTCGTGGCGCGCTCGATGAAGGTCTCGTTGTGGAGGCCGTTCACGATGATCTCGCGGCCTACGGCGTTCGCGAGCGCGATGTCCGAGCCGACGTCGATCCCGAGCCAGAGGTCGGCCCAGGCCGCCGAGGACGTCCGCCTGGGGTCCACGACGATCAGGCGCGCCCCGTTCCGGATCCCCCGCAGGACGTGGTGGAAGAAGATGGGGTGCGTCTCGCGCGCGTTCGAACCCCACAGCACGATGAGGTCGGTGTGCTCGACCTCCTCGTACGAGCTGGTCCCGCCTCCCGCTCCGAACACCGTCGCCAGACCGACGACGCTGGGAGCGTGTCAGGTGCGGTTGCAGCTGTCGATGTTGTTGCTCCGAAGGACCTGACGCATGAACTTCTGGGCGACGAAGTTCATCTCGTTCGTGGCCTTGGAGCAGCTGAACAGCCCGACCCCGTCGCCGCCGTTCCGCTCGACGGCCGCACGCAGCCCGGCGGCGGCCCGGTCGAGGGCCTCGTCCCAGGTCGCCGTGCGGAGCACGCCGCCGTCGCGGACGAGCGGCTCGGTGAGGCGCGTTCCGTCACCCACGTCCTCGCTCCTTCCTCGCGGGTGCCATCATCCTACGGCGCCGCCACGCTCCCGTGCGGTCCCTCGCGCACGGGGCGCAACGGACCCCGGGCGTCAGCGCGCGACGCGCTCGGCGTGGGCGTAGACGTTGAACCCGCCCTCCCGCACGAACCCCACGACCGTGACGCCGAGCTCCTCGGCGGCCTCCACGGCGAGGCTCGACGGCGCGCTCACCGCCGCCAGGATCGGCACGCCCGCCCGCGCCGCCTTCTGCACGATCTCGAAGGACAGGCGCCCCGACACCTGCAGGATCCGACCGGCGAGCGGCAGGTCGCCGGCGAGCACCGCGTGCCCGATCACCTTGTCCACCGCGTTGTGCCGCCCCACGTCCTCGCGGGCCGCGAGGAGGGTGCCGTCCGGCGCGAAGAGCCCCGCCGCGTGGAGGCCGCCGGTGCGGTCGAACACCCGCTGTGCCGCGCGGAGCGCTCCCGGCAGCCCGGCCAGGACCTCGGCCTTCACCACCGGCCCCGGGGCGATCGCCGGGCACCGCACGACCACCGCCTCCAGGCTCGCCTTGCCGCAGACCCCGCAGGAGGACGAGACGTACGAGCTCCGCCGCACGAGCTCGGGGTCGAAGGGGCGGGCGAGCCGGACCGTGACCACGTTGTACCGCTGCTCATCGGCGGGGAGATCCTCGCAGTAGCTCACGCGACGGATCTCGGCGGGGTCGTCGACCAGACCCTCGGTGAACAGGAACCCCGCGGCGAGCTCGAAGTCGGCGCCGGGCGTCCGCATCGTGACCGCGACCGGCACGGCCGGACCCACGGGCCCCTGCACCCGGATCTCCATCGGCTCCTCGGCGGCGAGGTCGTCCGGGCGCCAGGACTCCCGGCCGTCGCGGACGGCGAGGATCCGCCGGCGGGCCACCGGCCGACGGAGGGGTTCCGACGCGGAGCTCATGCGTCGAGGGTACGGGCTCGCGGCCGCTCGGTCCAGCGGTCCCGGTTCGATGACCCCAGGTCACGGTCGTGGCCCCGACCGGTCGGTATCCTTCCGCCAGCCCGTCGAACCGCCGTTCAATCGGAGGCCAGCGTGAAGAGCGGACT
>BEHO01000087.1 GCA_002898915.1 bacterium HR12 | reverse complement strand
CGCTAGCCCGAGCGGGCCGCGCTCGGCATCGGAAAACGCGGTGGGTTTCCGCCGCCCCAGGTCGCGCGGCGAGATTCCTTGTCATACCGGCCCTGACCTGCGCTTTCCCCATGTGGATAACCCGGTGGAAAGATGTGTACCACAGGGGAATGACACGCGTGTGATCCGCGGCCGCCCTTCGGGTCCCGCAGGTCGGACGGATCCCTCTGCCGCCGGGGGCGTCGCTCAGCCGCCGCGCGCGCGGAACCAGCGCAGGGCCAGGGAGACGGCCCCCACGACCATGAAGAAGAGCGCCGCCCCCATGAGCAACAGGATGAGCACCTCGGACCAGCCGATGTTCACGGGCGCACCCTACCGCCTGTCCCCTCTCTGAGCAACCCGGCTCCGCCGGCGACCCGCCCGGAGCTCGAGCGCCCGGCCCCGAGCCCCCGCTCGCGGGGTACGCGAGCGCGGGGCGGGCCGGCCTACGGCTCCGAGGGCTCGACCTGGACCGTGAGGACCGGGTCCACCTCGGGGAACAGGTGCACCCGCACCTCGTGCGTGCCCACCGAGCGGATCGGCTCGGGCAGGTGCACGTCGTGGCGGTCCACCCGCACGCCGGTCTGCTCGAGGATGGCTTCGGCCACGTCGGAGGCGGTCACGCTCCCGAACAGCTTGCCCTCCTCGCCCACGCGGGCCCGGACCCGGATCGGGGTCGACGCGAGCCGCGCCGCGACCTGCTCGGCCTCCGCCCGGGCCTTCTGGATGCGGGAGGCGTGGGCCCGCCGCAGGCTCTCGACGTGCCGTACGGCGCCCTTCGTGGCCTTCACCGCGAGGCCCCGCGGGAGCAGGTAGTTCCGCGCGTACCCGTCGGCGACCTCGACCACGTCGCCGGGGTCCCCGAGCTTCTCGACCGTTCGCTGCAGGATGACCTTCATCGGGTCGAGTAGGGTATCAGCGCCATCTCGCGCGCGTTCTTGATGGCGGCCGCGACGTCGCGTTGGTGCTGCGCGCAGTTCCCCGTCACCCGGCGCGCCCGGATCTTCCCACGCTCGGAGAGGAACCTGCGGAGGGTCGCCACGTCCTTGTAGTCGACGTAGTCGATCTTCTCCTTGCAGAAGAAGCAGACCTTCTTCTTCGTCTTCTTCTGCCAGCCCTTCTCGTCCTTCTCCTTCTTGGTCTTCTTGGCCTTAGTCGGCATCCAGCGGTGTCTCCTCGTCTGCCATCGGAGCGCCAACCGTGGCGGGGGCGGACCAGTCGCCCGAGCGCGTCTGGCGCTCGACCCTGGCCGTGGCCCACCGCAGGCTGGGGCCCACCTCGTCGGCCTCGATCTCGACGACCGTCCGTCGCTCCCCCTCCTGGGTCTCCCAGGACCGCATCTGGAGGCGTCCCGCGACGATCACCCGCGTCCCACGGGTCAGGGACTCGGCGATGTTCTCCGCCAGGCTCCGCCACGCGTTCACCGTGAAGTACGAGGTGTCCCCATCCTTCCAGGTGCCCGCCTCGTCCCGGTACCGGCGGTTCACCGCGACGCGGAACTTCACCACGGCCGCGCCGTTCGGCGTGTACCGCAGCTCCGGGTCGTCCGTCAGGTTGCCGACGATGATGATCTGGTTGTCGCTCGCCACTGCCATCACCTTCCGTCCACGTGCCGCTCCCCGGATGGTGGCGGCCATCCGGAGAGGGGGAAGGTCCCTAGGCCGCCGCTCCCTTCACGACGACCTTGTGCCGCAGCACCTCGTCCGCGAGGTGCAGCGTTCGCTCGAGCTCCGCGATCGCCGAGGGCTGCGCGGTGAACTCCACCACGACGTAGTACCCCTCCTGCTGCTTGGCGATCGGGTACGCGAGCCGCCTGCGCCCCCAGCGATCGACGCTCTCGACGGTCCCCCCGCCCTCGGCGACGACCCGGGTGATGCGCTCGATCGCCTGCCCCACGACCGACTCGTCGGCCTCGGCGGGCAGGATGAGCATGACCTCGTACCGCCTCAGTTCCCCACCTCCTCTGGTCTGGACGGCCCCCCGCGAGGGGGAGCAGGATGCTGGGTAGGCGTCCAGAGTCTACCGGCTGCCGCACGGAGCGACCCTAGCACCCCCCACCGACACCGCGCCCGCCCCCGCGCGGGTAGACTCGCGGGACCGGCCGTGCACTCGGAAGGAGGCGCGAGCGATGATCACGGTCCTCGACGTGCGCGCGTTCAAGGCGGAGGGCAAGCGCTTCGCGATGCTCACCGCGTACGACTACCCGACCGCGCGCATCCTGGATGAGGCGGGCATCCCCATCCTCCTCGTGGGCGACTCCCTGGCGAACACCGTCCTCGGCTACGAGAGCACCCTGCCCGTCACCATGGAGGAGATGCTCCACCACACGCGCGCCGTGGCGCGCGGGGCCCGGAACGCGATGGTCGTGGCCGACATGCCGTTCCTCTCCTACCAGGTCTCGGTGGAGGAGGGCATCCGCAACGCGGGGCGCTTCGTGAAGGAGGCCGGCGCCCACGCGGTGAAGATCGAGGGCCCCCACCTCGAGCTCATCGGGCGCCTCGTCGAGCTCGGCATCCCGGTGATGGGCCACGTCGGCCTCACGCCCCAGTCGGTCCACGCCCTGGGGGGCTACCGCGTGCAGGGACGGGGGGAGGAGGCCGCCCGGCGCGTCCTCGACCAGGCCCTCGCGATCGAGAAGGCCGGCGCCTTCTCCATCGTGCTGGAGGCGATCCCGGCGGAGCTCGCTCGGGAGGTCACCGCCCGCGTCCAGGTCCCGACGATCGGGATCGGGGCCGGCCCCCACTGCGACGGCCAGGTGCTCGTGCTCACCGACCTCCTCGGCCTCTCGGAGCGGGTCCCGAAGCTGGCCAAGGCCTACGCGGACCTGCGGAGGGTCATCGGCGAGGCGGTCCGGGCGTTCGCCGACGAGGTGGCCTCGGGCGCCTTCCCCGACGAGACCCACACGTACCGCTGAGACGCCCGAGACCTCCCGCCGCGGGGGACGTCCCACGGCTCAACCGCGGCCCGCGCCTGCCGATGGTTCCATGGACGGCAAGGACCGCGGTCGCACCGGCCCCCACCGGTGCCCGCGAACCCCGGCAGGTGGTCGGAGAGCCCGCCGCCGGGAAGGTGACGGCGGGGCCGCCTCCCCCTCGGCGGCCCCGCTTCACGTCCGGGGCCGGCGACCGGTGCGAGAATCCGCCCGGTGAGCGAGCGCGCGCGATCCGGGATCGGGCTCGGGACGATCCTCGCCTGCCTCGGCGCGACCCTCGCCCTCGGCCTCGCGATCAAGGCGCCGTGCGCGAGCGGGGACTGGTCCGATGGCCGTCAGTACCGGCGCCTCTGCTACTCGGACATCGTGCCGCTCCTCGGCACCGAGCAGCTCACCGGGGGTCGCCTCCCCTACCTCGACCCCTGCGCGCCGAGCGAGGCCAACTGCGACGAGTACCCGGTCGTGTCGATGTACGCGATGCGCCTCGCCGCCTGGATCTCGGAGGGGACGGCGGGGTTCTTCGCGGCGAACGCGCTCCTGCTCTCGATCGCCGCCTTCGTCACGGCGCTCTGCCTGTACCTGCTCGTGGGGGCGCGGGCCCTCTACCTGGCCCTCGCGCCGACGCTCGCGATCTACGCCTTCATGAACTGGGACCTGATCGCGGTGGCGCTCGCGACCGCGGCCGTGCTCGCCTTCGCGCGCCGCCGGAACGTGGCGGCGGGGGTGCTGCTCGGGCTCGGCGCCGCCGCCAAGGCCTACCCCGCCCTCCTCGTCCTCCCCCTGGCGGCCGAGCGCGTACGGCAGCGCGAGCCGGACGGAGGGATCCACCTCGCGTGGGCGGCGGCCGGCGCGTGGGTCGCGGTGAACGCGCCCTTCGCCCTCGCCGCGCCGGCCTCCTGGTGGGAGTTCTTCCGCTTCAACGCCGCGCGCCCCGCGGACTGGGACAGCCTGTGGTTCATCGCCTGCCACCGGCTCACCGGGCGGGCCTTCTGCGAGCCGACCCGGCTCATCAACGCCGGCTCGCTCGCCCTGTTCCTCGGATCGACGGCGCTCGTGTGGTGGGCCAAGCGTCGGCGCGAGCCCGGCTTCTCGCGCCTCTCGCTCGGGCTGCCGATCCTCGTCCTCTTCCTGCTGTCCAACAAGGTCTACTCGCCCCAGTACGGCCTGTGGCTGCTCCCCTGGTTCGCGCTCGCGCTCCCCTCCCCGTGGCTGTTCGCCGCCTTCTCCCTGGCCGACGCGGCGGTGTTCGTGACCCGGTTCTCCTGGTTCGCCGAGCTCGAGGGCCTCGGCGGTCTGCCCCTCGGGGCCTTCGAGGCCGCCGTGGTGGTCCGCGCGGCCGTCCTCCTCGCCTGCGTCGTGGCCTGGGTGCGCCGACCCCAGCCCGGCCCGCTCGTCGAGCCCAGCGCGACGGCCCATCCCGCCCCGGAGCCGGCGCCGACGTGACCCCCTCCCGCTCCATCTCCCCGCGCCTCCGGGAGGCCCTCCGCGTCTGCCTCCCCCTGTTCCTGGCCGTCCGGCTCGGGCTGCTCGCGCTCGGCCTCCTCTCGGTGGGGCTCCTCCCGCCCATCGAGCCGGTCTCGGTCCCGGGATGGCCGGCCCCGCCCGTCCCCGACCCCGGGTGGCACGCGGCCATCACGGCGTGGGAGCGGTTCGACGCCCTCTGGTTCCTCCGCATCGCCGAGGGCGGGTACGCGGACGGGGACGGCAGCGCCGCGTTCTTCCCCCTCTACCCGATCGCGATCCGGCTGGTCTCCGCGGTGCTCGGCGGGCACCCGCTCGCGGCGGCGCTGCTGATCTCGAACCTCGCGTTCCTCGGCGCGCTCCTCGTCGTCTACGACCTCACCCGCGCCGAGCGCTCGGAGGCGGTCGCGCGGACCACGGTGGTGCTCCTCGCGACCTTCCCCACCGCCTTCTTCTTCCTCGCCCCCTACAGCGAGGCCCCGTTCCTGCTCCTCTCGGCGCTCGCGCTGTGGGCGGCGCGCCGCGGGCGGTTCGCGCTCGCGGGGGCGGCCGGCTTCGGGGCGGCCCTGACCCGGAACGTCGGGGTCGTCGTGGCGGCGGCCCTCGCGGCGGAGGCGTTCCAGCGGCGCCGCGAGGGCGACCGGGTCCTCGGGCGGGGGCTGCTCGCGGCCGGCGTCGCGGCCGGCGGGACCCTCGTGTACCTCCTGTCCTGGCAGGTGCGGAGCGGCGACCTCCTCGCGCCGCTGCACCAGCAGGCCACGTGGCAGCGGCGGTTCTCCCTCCCCTGGGACACCCTGATCCAGGCCACCCGGATCGCCGTCCGGTACGTGGGAGCGACGAACGGCCCGTACTGGCTCATCGACTGGCTCATCACGGTCCCGTTCCTCGCGTTCTCGGCCCTCGCCCTCGCGCGCTCCCGATGGGCCTTCTCCGTGTACCTCTGGGGCGGCCTGCTCATCCCCCTCTGCTACGCCTTCCCCGACCGGCCGCTGATGTCCATGCCGAGGTTCGTCCTCCCCCTGTACCCCGCCCTCTGGGCGATGGCAGAGACCCTCGAGCGGCGGCGGATCCCCCGGTGGGCGGCGGCCGCGGTGGGGGCCGGAGGGCTCGGGCTCCTCGTGCCGCTCTACGTCAACTGGTACTACATCTTCTGAGGCGTCCCCGCCGACATATAGGATGGTCCCGCGACAGAGGCTGCGGGAGACGAGGCCGAGAGCGGAGGAGGAGGCGCGGGTGACGATCCGGGTGGCCATCGCGGACGACCACTCCCTGGTTCGGCAGGGGCTCCGCCGGTACCTCGACATGGCCGAGGGCATCGAGGTCGTCGGCGAGGCCGCCAACGGCAAGGAGCTCCTCGAGCTCATCGAGCGGGAGCAGCCGGACATCGCGCTCGTCGACATCCGCATGCCCGAGATGGACGGGCTCGAGGCCGCCCGTCAGATCCGGGACCGGTTCCCGAAGGTCGGGGTCATCATGCTCACCGCCTACGACGACCGGCAGTTCGTGGTGGAGGCCGTGCGCTCCGGCGCTCGCGGGTACGTCCTGAAGGCCCGCGACGCGGAGCACCTCATC
>BEHO01000086.1 GCA_002898915.1 bacterium HR12 | reverse complement strand
GAGGGGATCATGCGAGCCCTCGCCCGGCGCTTCGGTGAGGACGAGGAGCTCTGGGGCCTGACCGGCCTCTTCCACGACCTCGACCAGGACGTGACGGGGGAGGACGGCGTGGGGCACGCGGAGGTGGCCGCGGGGTGGCTCCGCGAGGCCGGGGTGGACGAGCGCGTGATCAACGGCGTCCTCGCGCACGCGTTCCCCCGGTACCGGACCGACCTGATGTCCCGAGCCATCGTGCACGCCGACGCCGTCGCGGGGCTGCTCGTGGCGGCGGCGCTGGTGCGCCCGGAACGCGCGACCGGGATGAAGGTCTCGAGCGTCCGCAAGAAGCTGAAGGAGCGGGCGTTCGCGCCCGGCGTGAACCGCGAGGAGATCCTGGGGGTCGAGGAGGGGATCGGGCTCCCCCTGGACGAGTTCCTCGCGGTCGCGATCGAGGGGCTCCAGGCCGTGGCCCCCGAGATCGGCCTCTAGCCCGCCCGACGGAAGGGCTCGAGGGCCTCGACCGGCAGCAGCTCGACGCCGTAGGTGTCGAGCATCCGGGCCTGGAGGTCCTGCGCGTCGAGCTCGCGACCGGCCGCCCGGGGCGCTCCGCGGTGCCTGGGGCAGACGGGGAGGAGGTCTCCGCCCTGGTCGAGGACGGTGGTCGGCAGCCCCGGCAGATCCCCGCGCCACAGGCACCAGACGCAGATCAGCCGGAGCCGCGCGGGGTAGGCGAACTCCGCGCGCCAGCCCCGGGTGTGCTCCACCACGCGGCCCCACATCGCGATGGTGCCGACCACGCCGGCCCGCCTGCCGGGTCGCGATCGCCGCAGCCGACGCGGGTCCTTCATGGCGTGGATGCCGCACGTGCACCCGATCTCGGGACTGCGGTGGAACGCCACGAGCTCGGGGTTGTAGACGAGGTACTCGCGCGTGTGGGCCCCCGAGCAGGTGGCGTGGATCGCCACGCCCGGCTCCCAGTCCGACCTGGGGGTGGTCGGCGCGATGCGGAGGAGCCCATCGGGCCGGCGCCGGAGCCGCCAGGCTCGCCAGCCCATGATCGGCTCGCTGCCGTGCTCCAGCGGGTACCGTCCGAAGAACGCCTGGAGCGCCACCCTCCCAGCGTACGCCGCCAGGCGCGACGGGGGGCTTCGAGGCCGCGGTCCCCGGACGACGCGGGCGCGCCCTCGGCGGGTGCCGCCGGGACCGCCCTGCGCTAGGGTTCTTCCGTCCCTGCGCGCGTGGTACGAGGGAGGGAAGGGTGAACATCCGACCTGCGGGACCCGAGGACGTCGAGTTCCTCAAGAAGATGCTGTACGAGGCGGCGGCCTGGAACCCCGACTGGCCCCGCGAGCGGATGATCGAGGCCCTCGCCGACCCCATGCTGGAGCGCTACCACCGGGACTGGGGGCGCGAGGGCGACGTCGGCGTGATCGCCGAGATCGACGGCGAACCCGTCGGCGCGGCCTGGTACCGCCACTTCACGGCCGAGGAGCCCGGCTACGGGTTCGTGGACGAGGAGACGCCGGAGATCGGCATCGCCGTCGTGCCGCTCCACCGCCGCAAGGGGATCGGCGAGACCCTCCTCCGGGCGCTGATGTCCGAGGCCAGGCAGCGGGGCGTGAAGGCCCTGTCCCTCTCGGTGGCGGTCCACAACCGGTCGCGACGGATGTACGAGCGGGTGGGGTTCCAGAAGGTGCGCGAGGAGGGCGAGAACTGGGTCATGCGGGTCGAGCTGACCTGAGCCGGCTCACGGCTCGACGTCCGCCGACGCCGCCGCCTCCTCCAGCGTCCTCCGGGCGGCCTCCTCCGCCCGGATCTGCCGCACGCGCCGGCGGACGAACCAGACGCCGGCGACCACCAGCGCGGCCGCGATGGCCCAGGCGATGGGGCGGAACACGGCCTCCACCGTCTCCCAGCGCTCGCCGAGGAGGTACCCGAGCCCGGCGAGGAGCAGGGACCAGGGGAGGCATCCCAGCACCGTGTAGAGCGTGAACCGCCAGAAGCGCATCCGCACCACGCCCGCCGGGAGGCTGATGAAGGTGCGGACCACCGGGAGGAGCCGGCCGACGAAGACCGCGGCCTGGCCGTACCGCTCGAACCAGTCGTGGGCCCGGTCGATCTCGTGCGGTCGGATCAGGAGGTAGCGCCCCCAGCGCTCGACGAGGGGACGTCCGCCCGCGGACCCGGCCCAGTAGGCGAGCCAGGACCCGACCACGTTCCCCGCGGTTCCCGCGGCGACCACGCCCCACAGGTCGAGCTGCTGATGCTCGGCGAGGAAGGGGGCGGTGACGAGGGCGCCCCCGAACAGCATCGTGACCTCGCTCGGCACGGGGACGCAGGCCGACTCCAGCACCATGAGGAGGAAGATCGCCAGGTACCCGTAGGTGGCGATCTCCTCGGTGACGAGCTCCGTGAACAGCGCGAGCAGATCCGGCTCCAGGTCCTCGGGGAACGGACCGAGGGTATCACCGGGTTCCGAGGCCCGTTGCGTGCCTCCGTACCGGGATGGGACTAAGGTCCCGTGCGTGATGCCGATCGGGGGTTCCGCGGGGGGCTGGTACCCTGCGCCGGTGGAGGCCCACCGGGCGCCGGGCCTCGGATCCCCCGAACCAGGTAGGCGGTAGCGTGGCGAAGACCCTGGTCGTCGTCGAGTCGCCGGCCAAGGCGAAGACGATCGAGAAGTACCTGGGGCCGGACTACGTGGTCCGGGCCTCCTTCGGCCACGTCCGCGACCTGCCCGAGAGCAGCCTCGGGGTCGACGTGGAGGACGGCTTCCGCGTCACCTACGTGGTGCCGGAGGAGAAGGAACGGCACGTCGCGGAGCTCAAGAAGGCGCACCGGAGGGCCGAGGACCTCGTGCTCGCCACCGACTACGACCGCGAGGGGGAGGCGATCGCCTATCACGTGGCCACCCTCCTCGGGGTCGAGCCCGAGCGCGCCAAGCGCGTGACCTTCACCGAGATCACCCGGGACGCCATCCTCGAGGCCTTCGCCCGCCCCCGGGGGATCGACCTCATGCTCTTCGACGCCCAGGAGGCCCGGCGGGTGCTCGACCGGCTCGTGGGCTACAAGATCAGCCCGATCCTCTGGCGGCGGGTCCGCCCGGGGCTGTCGGCGGGGCGGGTGCAGTCCGTGGCCGTCCGCCTCATCGTCGAGCGGGAGCGCGAGATCCGCGCGTTCGTCCCCGTCGAGTACTGGAGCATCGACGTGCGCCTGGCGCCGGACGGGGACGAGCACGCGTTCCTCGCCCGGCTGACGCAGGTGCCCGAGGGGAAGCTCGCCCCCTCGCCGGACAAGCGGGGGATCGTGCTCCGCACCGAGGCCGAGGCGGCCGCCCACGCCGAGCGCCTGCGCAGGGCCGCCTACCGGGTGACGAAGGTCGAGCGCAAGGAGCGTCGGCGCCAGCCCCCTCCGCCGTTCACCACCTCCACCCTCCAGCAGGAGGCGGCCCGGAAGCTGGGGTTCTCCGCCCGCAAGACGATGACCCTCGCCCAGCGCCTCTACGAGGGCGTGGACCTGCCGGGGGAGGGGACGGTCGGGCTCATCACGTACATGCGGACGGACTCCGTGCACCTCGCCGAGTCCGCTCTCCGCGAGATCGCGGGGTTCATCCGGACCGAGTACCCGGAGGCGTACGCGCTCGCCGAGCCGCGGCGGTACCGGACCCGCGCCCGCGGCGCCCAGGAGGCGCACGAGGCGATCCGGCCGACGTCGGTGCTCCGCCACCCGTCGCGCGTGGCCGCGGCGCTCGATCGCGACCACCTGCGCCTGTACGAGCTGATCTGGCGGCGCACGGTCGCCAGCCAGATGGCCGAGGCCCGCTACGACCAGGTCGGGGTGGACGTCGAGGCCACGGTCGACGGGACGGTGTACGGGCTCCGCGCGACCGGGCAGACGCTCCGGTTCGACGGCTACCTCCGCGTCTACGCGGAGGGGCGCGACGAGGGGCCCGAGGAGGAGGCCGAGGCGCGACTGCCCGACCTCTCGGCGGAGCAGGTCCTGCGCCTCCTCGAGGTCCTGCCCGAGCAGCACTTCACGCAGCCGCCGCCCCGCTACACCGAGGCCTCGCTGGTGAAGACCCTGGAGGAGCTGGGGATCGGTCGGCCCTCGACCTACGCCCAGATCATCTCCACGATCCAGGAGCGCGGGTACGTCCGTCTCCAGGACAAGCGGTTCTACCCGGAGGACGTGGCCGAGGTCGTCATCGACAAGCTGATCGAGCACTTCCCCGAGATCGTGAACGTGAACTTCACGGCGAAGATGGAGGAGGAGCTCGACCTGATCGCCGAGGGGAAGGCGGCCCGGACGGAGGTCCTGCGCGGGTTCTGGATCCCCTTCTCGGAGGAGCTGAAGCGGGCCGAGGAGAAGTTCGAGCGCTACGTCGAGGATCTCGACGAGACCTGCCCCCGCTGCCTCGAGGAGGGGCGCATGCCCCCGGGCCACCTGCAGATCCGCCTCGGGAGGTACGGCCGGTTCGTCGGGTGCTCGCGGTGGGCGGAGGACGACGGGGGCTGCCGCTACATCCGGAACCTGAACGGCGAGGAGCGCCCCGAGCCCGAGCTCCTCGACGAGCGCTGCCCCGAGTGCGGGCGCCCGCTCGCCCGCAAGGTGGGCCGGTACGGGCCGTTCGTCGGGTGCTCCGGGTACCCGGAGTGCCGCTACGTGAAGAAGGAGCCGCCGAAGGGCACCGGGGTGACGTGCCCGCAGTGCGGGCGGGGCGAGATCGTGGAGAAGCGCACCCGGTTCGGCCCGATGTACGGGTGCGCCCGCTACCCGGAGTGCGACTTCGCCGTGAGCAACCCGCCGGTCCCGGAGCCGCCCTGCCCCGAGTGCGGGTCGCTGCTGCTCCGCCGCCCGAAGTCGTACCGTTGCTGGGGGTGCGGCGCGGAGCTCGACCTCGAGCTGCGGGTCACGAAGCCTGGCGATCCCGAGGCCGAGGCGGCGGCCCGTGCGGCCAAGGCCGCGGCCCGGGCGGCGCGCGCGGCGAAGAAGACGAGCGCCAGGAACACGGCCGGGAAGAAGACGAGCGCGAAGGGCGGGGCCACGGCGCGACGGTCGCGACCGCCGAGCGGATCGGTCGAGACCGGGCCGGCGGCCGCGGAGGGGTAGGTGTCGTCCCTCGCCGATGAGGTCGCGGCCCTCCGCGGCACGAGGCCCACCACCTTCCGGGACCTGCTCACCCACCACGCGTTCTCGAAGCTCCTCGCGGCCCAGGCCGTCTCCTCCCGCGGGGACTGGGTGGGGTTCGTCGCGGTGACGGCGCTGGTGAGCCGGCTGGGCGGCGCCGTCGGCGCGTACGCCGTGGCGGGGGTCATGGCCGCGCGGATGCTCCCGGCCATCCTCTTCGGACCGATCGCGGGGGTCCTGGTCGATCGGGTGAACCGCAAGCGCATCATGATCCTCGCGGACCTGGCGCGCGGCGGCCTCTACGCGACGATGCCCTTCCTCGGGAAGCTCTGGCTCATCTTCCTCGTGTCCTTCGCGATCGAGTGCTTCTCGCTCCTCTGGACGCCGGCCCGGGACGCGAGCCTGCCGAACCTCGTCCCGCGACGCCAGCTCGCGAACGCCAACGCCCTCGGGATGGTCACGACCTACGGGACGCTCCCGCTCGGGGGCCTCCTCTTCGCGTTCCTCTCGGGCGGATCCGGTCTCCTCCCCGTCCTGCGCGAGAGCCCGGAGGCGCTCGCGCTCTTCCTCGACGGCGGGACGTTCGTGTTCTCGGCCCTGATGGTGAGCCGCATCCGGTTCCCGAAGCAGGGTCCGCGCGTGATGGGACGCCTCGAGCTCACCCGCGTCGGACGCGACGTCCTCGAGGGGGTGCGGTTCCTGCGGGAGGATTCCCTCGCCTCGGCCATGACCCTCGGGATCGTCGTCGCCTTCAGCGCCGTGGGCGCGGTCCTCGCGCTCGGGCCGATCTTCGCCAGGGACACCCTGGGCGCGGGGAACACCGGGTGGGGGATCCTCGTCACCTCCTTCGGCATCGGGATGGGGATCGGGCTGACGCTCTC